>DBGBSM010000242.1:0-2525 GCA_048468815.1 Parabacteroides sp. | reverse complement strand
ATCTTTGCCCTATAAATTTTTCAATAATTGTTACATGCTTATTTATAACACGACGTTTTATATAGAAAAAGGGGCGGTTACCGAAGGGCTCGAATACTTGAAAAAGCAGTATATCCCGGCAGCTACGGCCGGCGGCTTGGTAACGGAGCCGCGGATGAGCCGGGTACTCGCAGCCCCCGGGGCGGGCGAAGGCGAAAGCATTTCCGTTCAGTTCCGCGTAGCCGATACCGATACCCTGAACCGTTGGATGGCGCAATACGGGCAACCGTTACAACGTTCGCTCATGGAGCGGTTCGGCGAAAAGATGGTAGGCTTCTCTACCGTGTTGGAAGAAATTGACTGGCGCAAATGACGAACGACCGGATTATACTGGGCATCGACCCGGGTACCATCGTGATGGGGTACGGCGTGTTGCGGGTGGCGGCTAACAAGCCGGGGCTGCTGGCATTGGGGGTGTTGCAACTCAACAAATACGACGACCATTACTTGCGCCTGCGCCGCATTTTCGAGCGGGTAACGGGGCTTATCGACCAGTACTGTCCCGACGAACTGGCCATCGAGGCCCCTTTCTTCGGAAAGAACGTGCAGAGCATGCTCAAACTGGGGCGCGCCCAGGGGGTGGCGATGGCTGCCGCCTTGAACCGCGATATTCCTATTTTCGAGTATGCGCCGCTGAAAATCAAGATGTCGATTACCGGTAACGGGCAGGCTTCGAAAGAACAGGTGGCCGGTATGTTGCAACGTTTCCTCCATATCCCGCAGGAGAATATGCTTCCGCAACTGGATGCTACCGACGGGCTGGCCGCCGCGGTGTGCCACTATTTCCAGACGAATAACCCGGTATCGGAAAAGAAATATACGGGCTGGAAAGATTTTATCGCGAAGAATCCCGGCAAAGTGACGGGGCGGAAGTAGAAACGGCCTTCCGGTTGCCTGGGCAACGGTTTGTTCCGCCCGGGCACGGAGGTATTCCGGCCGGGGTATCGTTTTGAGAGGCGTTTTTATCGGAATGAGAATCGCAGGATGGGAACCTGCTTTTTCAAGAGGTTGATTAATACGGTATTAAAAAGACGGTAGCTTGTGTGGCCTTTCTTTTGTATGGATACTACGGGGTGCGGCGCTCGCGAGTATAGCGCGGTATTCTTTTATAAAAAAACAGAACAGTATGAAAGTTTTAAAGTTCGGCGGTACGTCGGTCGGTTCTTCCCAGCGGATGAAAAGCGTGGCCGGTTTGATTTGCGACGGAGAGCAGAAAATAGTCGTTATTTCCGCTATGGCGGGAACCACGAATGCCTTAATCGACATAGCCGCCTGTTTTTACCGGAAAGACAAGGAAAGCGCCCGGCAAATCGTTAAAAAACAGGGATACAAGTATGCCATGGAAATCGAGCAGTTGTTTGCCACCGAGGCGTACCGGCAACAGGCGTTACGCGAAGTCAAGGCGTGCTTCGAACGCATCTGGATGTTTTCCGAAGGCCCTTTCACCGGGTTCGACGAAAAGCGAATCGTAGCGCAGGGCGAGTTGATTTCGGCTTGTATGATGAACCTGTATTTGCAGGAATGCGGTGTGAAATCGGTGTTGCTGCCCGCCCTCGATTTTATGCGCACCACGGTGGATGCGGAGCCGGATTTGGAGTACATCCGCGAAAAACTGCTGGCGTTGCTGCAACGACATGCCGGGGCCGACTTGTATATTACGCAGGGGTTTATTTGCCGGAATGCGTTCGGGCAGGTGGATAACCTGAAGCGGGGCGGAAGCGATTATACGGCGTCGCTGGTAGGCGCCGCCCTGGGTGCCGAGGAAATCCAGATCTGGACCGACATCGACGGCATGCATAACAACGACCCCCGTTTTGTAAACGGTACGTCGCCGGTGCGGCAGCTTAATTTCGAAGAGGCGGCCAAGCTGGCTTATTTCGGTGCGAAGATTCTGCATCCTACCTGCATCCTGCCGGCCAAGACGCATAACATTCCGGTGCGGTTGCTGAATACGCTCGACCCGGAAGCGCCCGGCACGTTGATTTCCAACACGGCCGAAAAAGGGAAAATCAAGGCGGTGGCGGCCAAAGACCACATCACGTATGTAAAGCTCAAGTCGAAGCGGATTCTCCAACTCCCTAAATTCCTCAGTAAAGTGTTCGATACGTTTGCCTGTTACGCCACGCCGGTGGATATGGTCACCACGTCGGAAATCGGCGTATCTGTTACCATCGACGACCGGGAGCACTTGCCGCAGATTCTCGGCGAACTGGAGCCGTATGCGTCGGTTACGCTCGAAGAGGATATGGTGATTATTTGCGTGGTGGGCGACCTCGAATGGCAGAACATCGGTTTCGAGGCGAGCATCATCAACGCCTTGAAGGATATTCCCGTGCGGATGATTTCGTACGGCGGGAGTAACAGCAATGTTTCGCTGGTAATGAAGGCGGACGATAAGCAGCGCGCGTTACAGGCGTTGAGCTTGTCGTTGTTCCAGTCCGGATTGTGAAGCTCAGGCGAAGGAATTTATCCGCCCGGTATAGGAG
>DBGBSM010000241.1:0-6955 GCA_048468815.1 Parabacteroides sp. | reverse complement strand
AAATAGCCCGGGCCGAACGGGAACGGGCGGCACAGGAAGCCAAGCGCCGGGCTGCCGCCAAAAAGAATAAAACCCCCGATGAATTACCCGAAGAACGGGTAGCGGCCGTGAAAGGCGGCTACGCGATGACGAAGGAAGAGCGGAAACTGTCGGACGACTTTGCCGGCAACCGCGGGCGATTGCCTTTCCCCGTGTCCGGCCGGTATACCGTTGTAAGCCGTTTCGGCGAACAACAACACCAGGAATTGAAATATGTGCGGATGAATAACAACGGAATCGATTTGCAGGTGCAGCCGGGTACCGAGGCGCGTACGATATTCAACGGCGTAGTAACCCGGGTATTCGTAGTGCCGGGCTATAATAACTCGGTGATTATCCGGCACGGCAATTACCTCACCGTATATGCCAACCTGAGCGAAGTATACGTAAAAGCGGGCGATAAGGTAACCACCCGGCAACCTATCGGACGCATTTTCTCCGATTCGGAAGACGGGAATACCACCATTCTTCATTTTCAGCTCTGGAAAGAAAAAACGAAACTCAACCCGTTACCCTGGCTGGATTAGAGTTGCAAGCCGCTTAACAGGCGTATATATGTATCGATTGCCTCCCTGATTTCCATCGGCCGGATATACTCGTCGGCCGAGTGGGAACGGGCGGATTGCCCGGGGCCTATTTTTACCGAAGGGAAAGGCATCAATGCCTGGTCGGAAAGGGTGGGGGAGCCGAACGGCGTCAGGCCCATCAACAGGCAACGTTGCACGAAGGGATGTTCCGGCTCCGTACGCGACGAGTTCAGGCGGAACGAGCGGGCTTTCACTTCGCACCGCACGTTTTTCTTTATCTCCCCGAACAACTCCTCATTTTTGTAAAACTCGTTGGTGCGTACATCCACGGTAAATTCGCACCGGTCGGGAACGACGTTATGCTGCGTACCCGCCTGAATCATCGTAACCGACATTTTTACCGGCCCCAGAAAATCGCTGTACTGCGGAAACCTATACGAGTTGAACCATTGAATGTCGGGAAGCGCCTGCGTAATGGCATTGATACCCTCGTTCCGGGCGGCGTGCCCCGATTGTCCTACGGCCGTACAGTCCAGCACCATCAAGCCCTTTTCGGCCACAGCCGGCTGCATGCCGGTAGGCTCACCCACTACGGCGAAAGCTACGGGCGGCAATTCCGGTAACACGCTTTCCAGTCCGTTCCTGCCCGATACCTCTTCTTCGCACGACGCTAAAAAAATCAGGTTGTACGGTTGTTCCTTTTCCGAGAGCGTACGGAATGCTGCGTAAAGCGAAACCACGCTGGCGCCCGCATCGTTACTACCCAAGCCGTATAGCTTTTCCTCGTCGCCGGATTCCGGCGTGAAAGGGTCGCGCGTCCATCCGGCCGCCGGCTTTACCGTGTCGATATGCGAGTTCAGGAGTAAAACGGGCTTCCCTTCTTTATAATAAGGAGAAACAATCCATAAGTTATTTCCTTTCCGGTTCACCTGGTAACCGGCTTTTTCCCATTGGGCTTTCAGGTAATCGGCCACGGCGGTTTCTTCCCGGCTGAAAGAAGGGACGGCAATCATGCCTTTCAATAAATCGATGGCTTCGTAATAAGTTTCCATAACGGATTAAGCAGGATTCGCCAGGAGCGAGAGCACCTGCTCCCGGTCCCGGGTAAGTTGTTGTTTCAGTTCGTCGAGGCTGCCGAATTTCCGGTTGTCCCGGATATACTCTTCGAAGAACACTTCGATTTCCCGGTTGTACAGGTTCCCCGAGAAATTCAGGATGTTCACTTCCATGCTGATGGCATTATCGTTGCTCAAAGTAGGGCGGTCGCCGATGTACAGCATTCCGGGATATTTTTCTCCGTCCACCGCTACCCGTACCGCATAAATGCCGATACCCGGAATTACTTTGAACGGTTCGTCCACCCGGATATTGGCGGTAGGGAAGCCGATGGTGCGTCCGATTTGGTTCCCGGCGATAATCGTCCCTTTTATCCGGTAAGGATAGGTAAGGAATTCGTTCGCTTGCCGGATATTCCGCGCTGCCAACTGCGCCCGGATTTCCGATGAGCTTACCCGGATGCGTCCGGCGTCGAAAGCCGGAACGCGAAGCACTTCCACCCCGCATGCCTTTCCGTAAGCCGTATATTGCTCGAAACCGTCCGTCCGGTTGTGCCCGAAACGGTGGTCGTAACCGGTAAGCAACGCTTTCACCCCGTACCGGCGCGATACCACTTCTTCGATAAACGCTTGCGCCGATAACCGCGATAACTCGGGCGTGAACGGAAGCACGATACCATAATCGATTCCCGTGCCTCCCAATAATTCGATTTTCTCTTCGAAACTATTCAATAATTTAGGCTGATAATCGCTATGCAGTACGGTACGCGGGTGCTCGGGAAAAGTAATGACGGCCGAAGGCAAGTTCCGTGCGGCGGCCGTTCGTTTCAGCTCGTCGATAAGAAAACGGTGCCCCAGGTGCACGCCGTCGAAAAATCCGATGGTAGCGGCCAGCCCTTGCGGCGGAATCGTTTGTGTATCGTTGATTACAATCATGCGCTGTATATCTGTTTCGGGTTACAAAAGTAACGAATTATTCCCGGAATAAGAAGCCGGTTCCTTCGTTAAATGCCGCTTAAACCGGCAGTCTCATCCCTTCTTCCGCCAGCAAGGTGCCGGGGAAAACGGCATTCGCTTCTTCCTGCAAGAAACGCACGTCTTCGTAACGGGCCGAATAATGTCCGATAAGCAGTTTTTTCACGTTTGCGCGCCGGGCGATTTCGGCCGCCTGGCGGGCGGTAGAGTGAAACGTTTCCTTGGCGCGCGCGGCATCCGCTTCGCCGAACGTAGCTTCGTGGTATAGCAAATCCACCCCTTCGATCAGCGGGATTACTTTTTCATAGAAAGCCGTATCCGAGCAATAGGCGTAACGTTTGGCCGGTTCGGCCGGCCGGGTGAGGCGCGTATACGGAATTACTTCACCCTCCGGCGTGATGAAATCTTCGCCGCGCTTGATACGGGGCAATTCTTTGAGCGGAACCCGATAAAAATCGGTCATTTCCTTGACGATATGCGGCTCTTTTTGTTTTTCCTCGAACAAAAATCCCGTGGTAGGCAACCGGTGCTTCAGGGGGATGGTGTATACTTTCAATCCCCGGTCTTCCCAGATAAGCTCGCTCCGGGTGGTATCTACTTCCTCGATACGTACGGAGTACGGCAGCCCTTTGCCGAAAACGGCCAGTACCGGGTTCAGGAAATCTTTCAGCTCTTTCGGTCCGTGGATAATCAGTTCGCCCGTGCGGCCCAGCATGCCTAAGGTAGATAACAGGCCGGGCAATCCGAAACAGTGGTCGCCGTGGAGGTGCGAAATGAAGATATGGTTCAGCCGGTTGAAATTAATCCGCATGCGGCGCATCTGCGTTTGCGTGTTTTCCCCGCAGTCCACCATATACAGTTTATCGCGCAAGCCTACTACCTGCGACGTAGCCTGGTGGCGGGTGGTAGGCAACGCCGAACCGCATCCCAGTATGTTTAATTCGAGACTTTCCATATTGAACCGGCAATTGATACAGAATACAAAGGTAGCTAAAAAATCGAGTACCGGCTAAGAAAGAAAAAGTTCCCGGCCCCTTCACCCGCGATAAACAACGGAAAGGAAAAAATAACTGTGAAAAATGCTGAAAAGGCAAGGCGGATACGAATAGTTTCTATATATTTGTTTGCTTATGAAAAGCATACACATAAAGTACAACTATACGAAAGGCCTTAACTGACTTTTTCTTTTTGTTTAAAACGGTTAAATGTAGAAACGGCCAAGCGGGAGCTTCGCCGTTTCTTTTGCTTTATCAGTACGCATGGCTGTTTTCTTCCAAGTCCGTTTCGTCGATTTTCTTTTTGTCGATACTCCGCCAGGCATAGAAAATATAGGCCAGTACCACTGGCACCAGCAGCGAAACGTAACTCATTACTTTCAGCGTGAACGGGCTCGACGAGCTGTTGTAGATGGTGAGCGAGCTTTGCAGGTCGGCCACCGACGGATAATAAGCCGTATGATTATAGCCAGCCAGCAGCATCAAAGCCAGTACCGTAAGTACGGTGCCGGTTCCGGCGAACCAGATGCCTTTTCCGAACCGGTACGACAAAATCGTTTTCCCGATACCGAATAACACCAACACTACCCCGAGCAGGAATACCGCTAACACTACCGGCATTTCCACCAAGTTATGGAAATACTTGTACGGTTGCATGTAAATCTCCCCGTTTTCCGGATTCAGGGCGAATCCGTCGATAAACATCAGCCGGATAACGAATGCCAGGAAAAATACCAGGAAGAGCAACGTATTCGGAATAAGCACCTTGTGGAACCTCGTGTCTAATACCTCGTCGTCGATGTTGTTGATGAAATACAGCAACGCCAATACCCGGGCCAGGAAAAATACCGCCAGCCCCAGCGCCAGGTTCCATACGTTGCCCAACGCTTCGAGCCCGTGCAACGGATTGTTCCAGATAGAAATCACCGGCATGCTTACGTCGGTAATCTGGTTCTTGTTCACGATAAAGTCGGCTCCGTTAAAGAAGGTACCTACGGCCACCCCCAGCAGGATAGGCCCCACGATACCGTTGATAAGCAAAAAGACCTGGTAAGTTTTCCGGCCCAGCAAATTTCCTTTCCGGGCCTGGAACTCGTACGAAACGGCTTGGATGATAAAACAAAACAGAATCAGCATCCAAAGCCAGTAGGCTCCGCCGAAGCTGGTAGAGTAAAAAAGCGGAAACGAAGCGAAGAAAGCCCCGCCGAACGTAACCAGCGTAGTGAAGGTAAACTCCCATTTGCGTCCGGTAGAGTTGAGCAACATGCGTTTTTGCAGGTCGGATTTTCCTAAGCAGAATAGCAGCGATTGGCCGCCCTGAACGAAAAGCAGGAAAACCAGCAAGGCGGCTAACAGCGAAATCAGGAACCACCAGTAATGTTGTAAAAATAGGTATGTACTGTCCATAATCATGCATTTTTTAAGATTAAACTTCCGCTGTTTCAGGGCCTTTCTTGACAGCCTTCACCATGATGCCGATTTCGGCGATCAGCAAAATCGTAAACAAGGCCAGGAAAAGGAAAAACGTGGTTTGCACCGACGAGGTCTGGAGCTTGGAAATAGCCGACCAGGTAGGCATAATATCCTGGATAGCCCAGGGTTGCCGTCCTACCTCCGCTACGATCCAGCCGGCCTGGCTGGCGATGTACGCCAGTAAAATCGACCACAGGCTCGCCCACTGGAACCAACGCGCGTGCAGCAGCTTCCGTTGTTTTTTCAGGAACAGCGCCACAACGAACAACAGGATGAAGTAAGCGCTGAGCAACACCATCACATGGAACGAATAGAACGTCATCCCCACATGCGGAATCAACTCGTCGGGGTGCGAAACATAGCCGTAGCCGAAATACGGAAAGTTCTCGGTAAGCGTAATCTGCGAATCGTCCATTTTTTGCTGGTCGCCGTCTTTCTTCGCCCGGCGGAAATCGGCTAATGCCCGGATAGCCGTTTTTCCTTTCTCCATTTTCTCTTCGGCCGACAAAGCCGTTTCCCCTTTCGGCGTGGTATATCCGCCGTCGAGGATATTTTTGATTCCCGGTACGTATGCATCCGCGTCGCTCATGGCCAGATACGAAAGCAGCTTCGGTATTTTTATTTCGAAGATAAACGGATTCGCGGTATCGTTGTAGTGGTGTTCCGGCTTCAGTACGCCGATTCCCACCAGTCCCACTCCGTTTCCGCCCTGGTACAACCCTTCCATGGCCGCCAGCTTCATCGGTTGCACATGCGCCACCTGGTAAGCCGAGCTGTGGCCCGAGAATATCAGCAGCACCGAAGAAGCCAATCCGATAATCGCGCTAACCTTGATGCTCGAAAGGGCGAATTCCGTATTCCTTTTCTTTAACAGGAACCAGCAACTGACGCCCAATACGAAAACGGCGCTCAATACCCAGGCCGAAAGAACGGTGTGGGTGAATTTGTCGATTGCCACCGGCGAAAAAGCCACCTCCCAGAAATTATCCATCTCGTTGCGTACCGTATCCGGGTTGAAATACATACCCACCGGGTATTGCATCCAGGCGTTGGCTACCAAAATCCACCAGGCCGACAGCGTGGCGCCCGCGGTAGTGAGCCAGGTAGCGGTAAGATGGGCGCGCCGGCTTACTTTCTCCCACCCGAAAAACATGACAGCGATAAACGTAGCTTCGAGGAAAAACGCAACGATGGCCTCGATGGCCAGCGGCGCGCCGAAGATGTCGCCCACGAACCAACTGTAATTCGACCAGTTGGTGCCGAACTCGAACTCCAGGATAATACCCGTGGCCACCCCGATGGCGAAGTTCACGCCGAACAGTTTCATCCAGAACTTGGTCGTTTTTTTCCAGAACTCTTTTCCGGTACGCAGGTAAATCGTTTCCATCACCGACATGATGAGTCCCAGGCCCAGCGTAAGCGGAACGAACAGCCAATGGTAAATAGCCGTGAGTGCGAACTGCGCCCTCGACCATTCGACTAATGAAATGTCAACATTTTCAATCATATATTTCAGAATTTAGGGGATTGCCCGTTGAATGAGTTCCTGCGAAACATGCTCTTGTTTCTGCTCTTCCGTATCGTACCGGCCCAGCACGCGCGGGAAGAAAAAGAGCCGCAACACGAAGAACATGATGAATAGTTTGACCAAAATAATCAGCCAAAGCGTTTTACCCAGCTTCATGTTTTTGAATCCTTCCAGGTAAAAACGGAATATCCTTACAGGTACAGACCGGCGCGCCATCGTGTTTTTCTGTATAAGAACACCAATGTATAAAAAAAAGTTTATCTTCCCCTATGAAAGAGCGGAAAAATGCTTCCCGGCCTGCTTATTTTCGTATTATTCCTAAAAATAAGGCTTTACAGGCAAAACTTTACGCACTTTTTGCCG
>DBGBSM010000240.1:0-5209 GCA_048468815.1 Parabacteroides sp. | reverse complement strand
TACCCCCTCTGTTATCCGAACTGATCCTGGAAGAAGCATCGTAACGGAAGTTGGCTTCAACTAAATACTTTTCTTTGAAATTATAATTGAAACGGCCGAAAATACCTCTTAAGGCCCATTGCTCCAGCGTTCCGGAGCTTTCCTGCAAGGCAACGGAACCGGCATCCAGTTCTGTCAGGGTAAACGGAAATTCTTTTCTGTAGCCTTTTTGCCAGTTGTAATCGTTCGTTTCTTGCGAATATCCTAATTGCAAATCGAAACTATGGCTTTTATTAACACTTTCCGCGTGATATTTCAGATAAGAATACAGATAAGTATAAAATGTTTTGTAACTGGTTTGCTCCAAGCCCTGTTTCGTAACGTTTAACGTACCCGTCAAATCACCGGTATGATACGTGTACTGGTTCACCACAGGTCCCCACATTTTCTCTTCGTTCGTAATTAAACGAACAGCCCCTTTCGTATGCCAGCTAAGGCCTTTCAGTATATCGACCGTAAGCCAGAGTTGGGCGTTTACATCGTAATCCGTATTTTTCTTCAACACGTCGTTCGCTATTAATGCGGGAACATTTTTATTGTTTTGTTCCCAATCGTAAGCCTTCGACGTCCAGGTACCGTCCGGACGCTGCGGCATGTATGTGGGAGCTTGCGACATGAGCGATAAAAAAGTGTCTTCCTGTCCCCTTCTCAATTCCGACTTATCGCCTCTCTTCAGATTCATATACGTACCGAATCGCATCCATTTCGTTACTTCCGACTGGAGATCGGCCGTTATATTATACCTTTTATACTGAAAACCGTCCATCGTTCCGTTTTCATCGGCGTAAAACAACCCTACATTGTAGGATATTTTTTCCGAATTTCCTCTCACCGTTATATTGTGATTATGCGAAAAGGCACTGTTTATATGTTTTCCGAGCCAGTCGTAACTGGGATACTCCACGCATCCGTTTCCGTTCCGGTAAAGATCGATGATTTCCTGTGAATACAACCCGTCGGAAAGACCTGAGTTTTCTTTCGCCTGGTTCCAGTAATTCATATAATCG
Organism: Parabacteroides sp.; assembly: GCA_048468815.1. Taxonomy (GTDB): domain Bacteria; phylum Bacteroidota; class Bacteroidia; order Bacteroidales; family Tannerellaceae; genus Parabacteroides_B. Next base: position 4,163 of record DBGBSM010000240.1, on the reverse strand, counting down.
ACAGAATTGGTTACTAAGTCGATCATCCGGGTAGGTGAAGTTATTTGAAAATTTCCACTATACGAAAATGAGGTTTTCTGCCCCTTCTCACCGGTTTTAGTAGTTACCAGGATAACTCCGTTAGCAGCTCGTGCCCCGTATACCGCAGCAGATGCGGCATCTTTCAACACGGAAACGCTTTCTATCTGGTTGGGATCGACTGCATCCAAATCGCCCGGCACACCATTGACCAGTACCAACGGATTGGAACCGGCATCCGAATAAGTGCCTTGGCCACGAATCCGGAGATTGATGTCGTTATTACCCGGTTGTCCCAAACCTTGCGTTACCCGAAGGCCCGGAACCTGCGATTGTAACATAGCCGTTGCATTCACAACCGGACGTTTGGTCATGTTTTTACTTTCGATTACAGATACGGCACCGGTCAGATTTACCTTTTTCTGCGTACCGAATCCTACGACAACCACTTCGTCGAGCAGCTCGGTGTTTTCCTGCAAAACGATAGTGGCCGAAACCTTACCTCCCGGACGGATCTCTTGCGGAATATAACCGATATAGGAAATCTGAAAGATCGGATTTCCGGAAGAAATTTCCATCTGGAAATTCCCCTCCATATCTGTAATGGTGCCTGTTGCTGTTCCTTTTAACGAAACATTGGCGCCGATGATGGGTTCCCCTGCCGTATCCGTTACTTTACCCTTAAACAATCGGGGCGCTGCCGGCTTCGTCTTTTTATCGGATTCCGGCAGGATAAGGATGTGCCCGGAAAGAATCGTATAAGTAAAACCGGTATTTTTCAGGATGCTATCCAATGTTTCTGCCAAGGTCTTGCCTGAACGATGTACTTTTATTTGCCGGTCTACCTTCAGTTGACTCTGGTTGTAATCCACGGATAAATCCGTTTGTTTCTCTATTGCCTGAAATACGTTGTGGATAGTCGTAATCTCGTCCGGTAAATCGATTAGCTGATTTTGACCGATCAAGGATGCTGATAAAAATAGAAAGAGCCCTGAAAGGAATAATTTACTTTTTTTTATAGCAGGGATATGGTCCCTTTTATGAATAAATGTCATACTTTTGTGTATTAGATTTTACTGTAATTGTTAATAAATTCGTCGAAGCTTTATTACAAAGCAAAGTGAAATCTGTTTCGGATGCCGGAGAGTTGCTGTGAGAGGTACTTTCCGGTGTCTTTTTGTTAGCGCTTTACCTCCTTCCCTTTTTTGAACAGAAGGATTTCTTTTCCTTCCCTTCTGTAATCGATGTTTCCAGCCAGGCGGATAAATACCTGCATGGCATCTTCTATCGTTTCATGTCGTTTGAATTTCATGGTAAACAAGTCGGACGAACTTATTTCCGGACTTAATTTGATGCGTACGTTGTATTTCCGCTCCATAACGGCTATTATCTCCGGTAACGGCTGATTGACAAAACGCAATTCACCCTGCGTCCAAACTGAAAAATCGCCGGCTTTTACCCGGTTGATACTGAAACTCCGGTCTGTTCTGTTATAAACGACTTGTTCGTCCGGTCGCATAAGGAGCGCTTTTTCCGGAGCATCGCTTGTATAGACTTTTACGGAACCGTTTTCAAGCGTAGTGATAACACGTTCGGTTTCCGGATACGATTCGATATTGAACTTTGTACCCAATACTTCTACTTTTACAGGCCCGGCACTTACAACAAAAGGTTTCCGGGTATTTTTCGCTACGCAGAAATTGGCTTCTCCGCTTAAATAAACCGAACGTTTCTTATCCGGAAACCGGCCCGGATAAACGAGTAAACTTCCCGAATTGACCTGTATGACGGAGCCGTCCGGTAATCGAACTGTTTTTTGTTGTCCATGAGGCACGTAACACTCGATCATTTCCGGTTCCGCGTAGCGGTGCTTAGTCAACCGCCCTACACCTATTCCTACGATTAACGGTAAGATAAGGATAGCGGCGTAACGCAACAACCGGTATGGCAAGGATATGCTGACCGGCCGAGATTCGGCACGCTGGATTTTTTGCATGGTTTGTCGCAAAGATCGCCTGGTAGTGATATCGGCATCGGCTTGCGTTTCCATCCATATCCGGTGCATAGCCGCCTCTTTTTCGGCGAAATCGTTGCCGGCGGTAAGCCAATTCCTGATTATGGATCGGTATTTGGATGGAACGGTGTGTTCCGTGAATCGTTTTAATATACTATATACGTTGCTTTTTTCCATTTTATTGCACTTCTATATAATAAGACTGCAAAAATGAAAAACACACGTAGTGGGTTTCTTAAAAAAATAAAGACAAAACGGTAATAACTTTACGGAGATCGGCAAGTGCGGCCGAAATATGCGCTTCCACAGTTCGTTTGCTTATATTCAGGCGCAGGGCTATTTCTTCGTTACTTAACCCTTGTTGACGGCTTAAATAAAATATGTTTTTCCGGTGGGGAGGCATTTTGTCGACGGTTATGTCTATTAATTCATCGAGTTCTTTGGCAAATATTATTTCTTCCAGCTCCTCGGTGGAAGGAATGTACCTGCAATCGGTCACCGCAACCGTATCTGGGAAAGCAGAACGGTCGAAGTAAGTAAAAAGCGTGTTTTTTGCTATCCGGTACAGATAAGCATTCAGATTTTCTACCTTCTCCAGCGCATAGCGATGCTGCCATACTTTTACGAATACGTCCTGAGCCAAGTCTTCCGCCTCCGCTTCCCGGTCGAGAAAACCGGAAAGGAATAATTTAATCTTAGGAAAATAGCAGATAAAAAGGTTTTCAAACGCTTTTACCTTCCCTTCGCTTAAATCGAATAACAGCTCTTTATCCGTTTTTGTATTTTGCATGAACAAGAAAAATGAAATATCGGATTTTTGAATGTATAAATGCGGTTATTTCCTTCCGAAGCGGCTTCCTCATTCATACGGTTTATCCTACAATTTCTTTACCAGCACTTTGTCGATGCGCGCCCCGTCCATATCTATGATTTCGAATTCGAAATCGAGCCAGGTGAGTTTCTCGCCGGTTTTAGGCACACGCTCCAGGATACCGAGAATCAGGCCGCTCAATGTATTATAATCGTGCTCGGCATACAAATCTTCCCGGTCGAAATGCGCCAGGAAATCGTAGAAGGAGTACTGGCCGTCTACCAGCCACGTTCCGTCGGAGCGCTCCACGAATTCCTGTTCTTCGCCTACTTCGGGAACATACCCGATCAAGCCTTCCAGAATATCCGTGAGAGTAACGATACCTTGCACGCCTCCGAACTCGTCGGTAACGATACCGTATTTTACCTTGTGGTTCTTGAAAAGCGCCAAGGCATTGTATACGCTCAGGTTTTCGGGCACATATTGCGCCGGATGCAAGGCTTTTTTCAAGTCGAATCCCGGCTTGTCGATTTTCCCGAAAAGGTCTTTCAGGTAAACTACGCCTACGATGTTGTCGAATTTCCCGTCGGCCACCGGATACACCGTATACAGATTCTTTTTTACCTTCTCGCCTATCACTTCGTTGGTATCGGTAACGTCGAGCCATACCAAATCGTTCCGGTAAGTCATGATAGAACCCACATCGCGGTCGCCGAGATTGAAAACCCGCTCCACGATGTCCTGTTCCACTTCCTGCACTTCGCCGTCGTTGCGGCCTTCCTGTATAATCGCTTTGATTTCTTCTTCCGTTACCTTGCTGTCGCCGTTTTTATCGATTCCCAACACCTTTACCACCAGGTTCGTGCTTTTCGATAAAAGCCACACGAAGGGCGATGCCAGCCGCGAAAGGAAACTCATCGGACGCGCCACCAGCATGGATACACGTTCGGCATTCCCCATACCGAGGCGCTTGGGAACCAACTCGCCGATAATCAAGGTAAGATAAGTTACCAAAATAACGATCGTGGTTTTGGCTATCGCCAGCGAATAAGGCTGTAGTACGTCTATGCCGGCAATCACTCCGGCAAAATTATGGGCAAGCGCTTCGCCCGAATACAACCCGGTGAGAATCCCGATCAAGGTAATTCCGATTTGAATCGTAGAAAGGAACCGATCCGGGTCGCCCGACAGCTTCAATGCCGTGCGGGCCGATTTACTGCCCCGTTTGGCATCGGTTTCCAACTTGCTCTTCCTGGCCGAAACCAACGCGATTTCGGACATGGAAAAAACACCGTTCAAAATAATAAGGCCTAAAATAAT
>DBGBSM010000239.1:0-2616 GCA_048468815.1 Parabacteroides sp. | reverse complement strand
ATATTGCAACAAACGCCTCACCCCACACACGGGGCGATACAACGAAAACGGCACCCATGGACAGGAAAAACAGACGAAACAACCTCGCGCATATCCGCATGCTGATTATCCGGATATGGGTAGCGGCTATCGACAGCTTGGCTTCTTCCCGAAGCAGGCAAACCGCGTGCGTACCGGAGAACGACGGCTTTTACAACAGGCCGGGCTATATGGCTTTATCCATACCGGAGGCAGGACGCTGCGGCGAGCTTTGTTTCGTAGCGGACACGCAGGGCCTGCGCCGGCGAAAGTATATGCGTTCGGGATAAACCGGGCGGGAAACACCGGACGGACAAACCGGAGCTCCAGAAACTGTCCCCCGCGGCTGCATGGAGCGTTCCGTTTTACCCCCACCCGGACAGGCAGGATTGCCCAAAGCCTTCATACAGCCGATTCGACAGTCAATCTTCCTCTCCCGAAACGTTCGTTCTCAACCTTTCTTTTTCTCTTCTCGCCGCTCCTTTCTTCTTCCCCTGCATCCCTGAACGCAACCGGCGAACTGTTTTCACACTCTTATTTATTTCCGCTTCACAATCCAAAGCAACTCCGCAATTCTTTAAAGGGCCTATTTTCGGCGTTTTAACCCGTAAAATACGTTTACGTCGATAACCTATGTAAGCTTACGTCGACAACCTACGTAACGTTACGTCGATAACCTACGTAAGCTTACGTTCATAACCTACGTAACGTTACGTCGATTGCAGACGTAGAGCGTCGTAGATAACCTACGTCGGGCGCCGTTAACAATCGACGCAAAACGCAACCATTTTTTCGTACGGTTCAGAGAGTTGTTTTTATCTCCGGAAGAAGCAGGCGAGCATACCGTCCGGTAAGGAGCAAGCCACGCAAAAGGAGACGAATCCGGCTGCCGGAGCCAAACCGCATCCCGGTTTACTCTTTCATTATCAATACAATACGACTATTCCTGCCGGTTACTCCTGCTGCCATTTCCCGCTAAACCGGTTTGTATCGACAAGCTGCGTCGGGCGTCTCAGGTTCCCTCCTTCGGGCGTCTCATGCAACCTGAGTAACGTTACGCAGGTTACTTGAGAAGAAGCAAGGAGGTTACCTGAGTAACGTTACGCAGGTTGTCGATACAAGCCGGAACAGGACATCCGGCTAAGCCGGCAGTGTCTTTTTTGCCCGTTTCTACGACAGGATTCGAGTCGTTCCGGTCGAACCCATGCAGGTATTTTTATAGCATAGCGGAAGAACGATACACCGCTTTCCCGCCTACGAAGGTGGCGTGAACGGTTATATCGTCGTCGAAGAGTATGATATCGGCATCTTTGCCTTTCTGGAGGGTGCCTTTTTCGCGGTCGATTTTCATGATGCGGGCAGGCGTGGCGGAGGCCATTTTCACGGCGTCCTCCAGCGGAATGCCGGCTTCTTTCACCAGCGTACGGAGCAACCGGTCGGCGGTGGCGATGCTGCCGGCGAGGGCCGAGCGGTCGGACAGCTTGGCTACGCCGTCTTCGATAATCACGCGCGGGTCGAAGCATTTTTCGCCGGCAGCGCCGGCGCCGGCGGCACAGCAATCGGTTACCAGCGCCGTGTAATCCGCCCCTTTGAACTTGTGTACCAGCCGCAGAATGGCCGGGGGCAGATGCACGCCGTCGGCAATCACTTCCACGCTCATCCCGTCGACCAGGTACACACTCTCCACGGTACCTTCGCGCTTGAACTCGCGTTGCTTGTGCACGCCCTGCATGGCGTTATAGAAGTGGGTGACGTGGGTAAAACCGGCTTCGTAAGCGGCCCGCACCTGCTCGTATACGGCGTCGGTATGGGCGAGCGATACCACTACGCCCCGTTCGGTAGCATAGCGCGCGAAATCGAGCGCGCCCGGCAGCTCGGGGGCGGCGCTCCAGCGCTTGATGCAATCGGTATACTCCAACATGGCGCCGTACTCGGCCGGGCGGGGCAAGGTGATGTAGCGCGGGTCTTGCGCGCCTTTGTACAGGGGATTGATGTAGTTTCCTTCGAGGTGCAGCCCGGGCATGGACGCACCGTTATGGGGGATGCTTTTTACTTGCCCGAACACGTCGAAGGCCCGGTAAAACACCTCGGGCGGCGCCACGGCCAGTGTAGGATACAGGGTGGTGGTGCCGTGCGCGGCATGGGCTTTGGCAATGGCGACGAACGCTTCGGGCGTGGTTTCGAGGAAGTCGTGCCCCGCCCCGCCGTGCACATGGGTGTCGATACAGCCGGGTGCGACGTACATACCGGCGGCATCGAGAATCCCGGCGCCGGGAACTTCCGCAGGGGTATCGGTTATGTCGATAATCTTACCCCCGGCAAACAGGAGCGTTCCGTTGCTGAGGATACCCGAAGGGGTAATAATGCGGCCGTTACGGATTTGATAATACCGGTTTTCCATCGCTTACTCGGTCGGGGGTACGATAATACTGTTGCAGATTTTCCGGTCTAACGAATTATAGGTAAACCGGACGGCGGGGGCTTCGGCCGGGCTCTTGGTTACGGCTGGCGATGCGGCGAAGGAAGAGCGGCCTGTAATCAAGCTAAGCGCCGTTTCCAACAGATATTCCCGCTCATCGCCCAACGGATATAAAGGAT
>DBGBSM010000238.1:0-1890 GCA_048468815.1 Parabacteroides sp. | reverse complement strand
GTAAAAAGCGGTGCAAAGATATTTCTTTTTTGCGAATTAACCAACAGATAGCCTGTTTTCTTTACGGTAAGAACCGCTTTACCCGGGCTTCCGTAGCATCCCACAACGCTTTTTGCTGCGGATTATCCACCAGGCGGCGCGGTATTTTCTTCCGGCGGCAACTGGCGAAACATTCTCCCGACACCTTACCACCCTCTTTTTCCAACGCTAAAAAAATAGCGGTAGCCGCCCCTTGTTGCGGTGTGCGGATAAACGGACGGAAAAACACATCCGTGAGCGGGTCGAACCATTGGTGCATGGTAATGATGTCGGTATTCACGATTCCCGGGTCGGCTGCATTGACGCTGATTTTCCGCGAACGCAACCTTTCGGCCAGCTCCATCGTAAACCACAGTAAAGCCAGTTTCGTGTTGCTGTATACCGGGATGCGGAAAAAAGCGCCGTTGCGGCCTTTCTCGAAAAAGTCGGTTTCGATTTTTCCGATGGCATACGTGCACGATACCGTGTTTACGATGCGGCTCCCTTCCGGCATCAGCGGCAGTAGCAACCGGGTAAGCAGGTACGGGCCTACGTAGTTTACGCTCACCGTGTTTTCCAATCCGTCTTCCGTCCGGCCGAAGCAGGTGCCCATCGTCCCGGCATTATTCATCAGCAGCGTAACGGGAACCGCCAGTCGGCGGATAGCTGCTGCAAACCGGGCGACGGAAGCGAGCGAACGCAAGTCGAGCGGGTACGCTTCCACGGCCGGATTGCCGCTTTCCCGCTTTATTTGTTCACATACCGGTGCCGCTTTTGCGGGCGAAAGGCACGCCATCGCCACGCGGTACCCGGCGTTGGCCAACGCCGCGGTGATTACTCGCCCCATCCCGCCGTCGGCTCCTGTAACGATTGCTAATCCTGTGTGTATCATCAGTAAATAAATGGAAATATGCGTTTACGGTTGCCTACCTGCTGTACGCCGAACGTTTCCCGGTATTTCCGGTAGATGGCGTTGGCCCGCGGTACCAGGTTAGCGAACGTCCACCAGGCGAAAACAGCGCCGCTCCACGACCACGTAAGCACGGCGAATCCGCACCACTCCACTATTTCGCCGAAGTAGTTGGCCGACGTAACGTATTTGTACAGCCCTTTCTGCGGCAAATAATGATTCGTGTCGCCCGGCTTGCGCAGGTTGCGGATTACCTGGTCGGACCGGATATTGATAAACATCCCGGTAAAGAACAAAACGGTGCCGAGTATAAACTGCGGTGTGCCGAGCCACGCCGGCGTATACAAGCCGGCCGGAGCCAAATAGAAAATCCATTCGCCCTGCATGTAGCCGTTCAATACGTTGAATACAACGGCCATGAGCAGGATGCTTACCGGCATCCGGCTGTTTCCTTTTATCAGGAACGGATAAATGAACGCCCGTTGAAAATAGTGCAGTTGGAAAAAAAGGAAAAACACCAGCGGTACGATTTCCCCTTTACGCGACGACCCGAGCCACAGCAGCAGCATCACCACGAATACTACCGCCTCCATGATACACCATCCCGCTTTGTTCGGAACGGAAAGCCCCCATTTCCGGTCGAAAAGCATTCCGTAACCGGCATCGACGAAGTAAAGGGCGATAAAGATAACCAAGGCGGTGGCTGCCATTGCGGCCAGAAAAATATCGAATGTTTCTATGCTCATGGTATTACCGGATGTAAGCGCCGGGTGGTTTCCGGCGCGTTCCCGGTAGCGAAGATAGCGAAAAAAAGCGAAACGGAAGCGGGAGGGGAAGAAAATCGGTTCCGTGGGGTAAACCTCCCGGTAAATCGGGCGCGTCGGTATATGCAGAGGCGGGTGCATCCTTGCAGTGCGGATGCCGGAGGCTCTGCGAAGGGGTATAAACGAACCACGTAGAAT
>DBGBSM010000237.1:0-5768 GCA_048468815.1 Parabacteroides sp. | reverse complement strand
GAAAGGGAAGCTCGAAATTGCCGCCGTACTGAAACGCCGAGGCCTGAATACAAAAACTATTGCGGAAATATCCGGACTCACTCCGGAAGAAATCGAAAAGCTGAATTAAGAATACAAGAATACCGGGAAGCCTTTCTATAACCTCAAGGTATTTCCGGTATTTTCATCCCCCTGCGCCTGGAAAACAAAAGCGGCCCCCTGCCGGCAGAAAGCACCTCCTTTATCGTGACCGTAAAAGCCGCTCCCGAACGACGACCGACCCAAAACAGAATCCCATTCCCGGTCGTCCCCTTCTGCCAGCCGCATTCCCGGAAACTCCCCGAAACTACAGCCCCCGCCGGACATCCTCTAAACACATCCCCTGTGCCGCCGGAAAAACCATCCCCTCCGTAAACCAACACCCGCCTACCGACCGGGTCGTTCCCGCCACCCAGTCGAAAACCGGTAAACCGGCACGAGCGCTTTTCCCTGCACGCGGCTCTATCCTTGCAACTCCCCGCCGCCCTGAAAAAAGACCGGCCGATTCGTTCCGCATGCAGGAAACCCCACCCCGCCACAGCCGGAAAAACGGCCGCCATGCCGCCGTTTCCGAGAAAATCTCCTGTTTTTCCGTAACAAATCGCCGCGCGAAGCAGTTTAATCGGAAAGAACCGGAGCAAATCGAGAGCCGGAAAGCATCGAGAGCCGGGCCGCAACCGTTCCGGCTCCTACCCGGAACCAGATACCCGGTAACGCGACTGCGTATTACCCGGGCGAACCCGGTTCCGCCCCCACCCGCGCCGGCAAACCCCGACGGACCGCTGCGGAAAAATGAAAATAAACCGAAGATAAAGAAATGAACGACCGACTTTTACACGAATTGAACCGCCTGTTCGATTCGCACCAGCTACTCAGTAACGAGCTTTACCGGGAAATCTACTCCCGCGACGGCTCGTACTTCGACATCAAGCCCGAGGCCATCGTACGCCCCGAAACCCCGGAACAGGTACAACGCCTGCTTGCCGTGGCCTCGCAAACCGGCACGAACGTTACGTTCCGTACCGGCGGCACCTCCCTCTCGGGGCAAAGCGTGAACAACGGCATCATCTGCGAGCTGCGTACCGGCTGGAAGAAAAGCGAAGTGCGCCGCAACGGACGGAAAATCTGGTTCGAACCCGGCCTCACCGCCCGGCAGGTAAACGCCATCCTGAAACCATACCAGGCCAAAATCGGCCCCGACCCCGCCTCGGCCATCGCAGCCATGATGGGCGGCATCCTGTCGAACAACAGCAGCGGCATGCAAACCGGCACCCGGTACAACTCGTACCATACGCTCAGCTCCATCGAATTCATGCTGGCCAACGGACACCGCTACGCCAGCCACCTGCCGGCCGACCGCCGGCGTTTCGAGCACGACGAAAAAACGCTGTGCGACGGGTTGATGCAAATCCGCTCGGACATACTGAACAACGACGAACTGCGCAACCGGATTACCGAAAAATACAAAATCAAAAACGTAACCGGCTACGGCATGAACGCCTTCACCGACTTCGACCACCCGATGGACATCTTCGCCCACCTGCTCATCGGCGCCGAAGGCACGCTGGGCTTCATCGTATCGGCCGAGCTGGATACCTTGCCCCTCTTCCCCGTTTACAGCTCGGCGATGCTCTACTTCAACGACGTAAGGCAGGCAGCAGCAGCCGCTCCTTACCTCGGCGAAAGCGGCGCCTTATCGGTCGAAATGATGGACTACGCCTCGCTGAGCAGCCTGGGCGACCGCCCGGAACTGCCCCGGGGCGCCACGGCGATGCTCATCGACTACGGCGCGCAATCGCCCGGCGAAATGGAAGAACTGGTAAAAAACCTCGAACCGCACCTCGAAAAGCTGCCCGGCCTGCTCAAACGCGACGAGTTTACCCGCACGGTAAGCGAGCGCGAAAAGCTGTGGGAAGTGCGTAACGGCATCTTCCCCTGCGTAGCCGGTGCGCGGGTACCGGGCGATACGGTGATTCTCGAAGACGTAGCCGCCCCGGTGGAAAAGCTCGACGCGCTGGTAGGCGGATTGCAGGATTTGTTCGGCCAGCACGGATACGAAGGCTCCATCTTCGGACACGCCCGCGACGGGAACGTGCATCCGCTGGTAACCTCGGGCATGAAAACGAAGGCCGATATTACGAACTTCTCCCGGTTCATGGAAGGGATGGTTACGCTGGTGCTCTCGCTGAACGGCTCGCTCAAAGGCGAACACGGCACCGGACGCGCCGTGGCTCCTTTCGTAGAGCGGGAATGGGGCCCCGAAATCTACCGGATGATGCAGCAGGTAAAACGGCTGGCCGACCCGAAAGGCATCCTCAACCGGGGCGTCATCCTCAACCCCGACCCCGAAGCCCACCTGCACCCCATCAAGGAAATGACGCTTTTCGGCAGCGAACTGCACTACGAGAAGGCCGACACCTGCATCGAATGCGGGTTCTGCGAGCACGTGTGCCCCTCGCGCTATGTTACTTTGACGCCCCGCCAGCGACTACAGGCGCGACGCATTATCAACCGCACCGGCAACCCGGAGCTCGAAAAACAATACGCTTATCCCGGCGAAGACACCTGCGCCGCCGACGGCATGTGCCAGCTCCCCTGCCCGATGGGCATCAGCACCGCGGTGGTAACCGACGCCCTCCGGAACCTGCATGCGTCGAAAACGGCCACGCACCTCCTTCGCTCCGGCGCCGAACACTTCGGCACCGTGGAAACCGGCTTGCGGGGCATGCTCAAGCTGGCGGTGGCCACCGAGCGGGTGGTTTCGCCCTACCCGTTAATCTGGGCCACCGGTTTCCTGCATAAAATTTCCCGGCAAATGCCGCACTGGTCCGCCCACTTCCCGATGCCGCAAAAGCTGCATTACCGCGAAGAATCGCATCCCGACTTCATCTATTTCCCCGCCTGCGTAACCCGCATCTTCGGGGGCTCCACCCTGCACAAAGACGACCTGATTACCGTAGTGCTCCGCATTGCCGACCGTGCCGGCCTCCGCATCAGCCTGCCCGAAGAAGCGCACGGCCTTTGCTGCTCGCAGATATGGGAACACAAAGGCAACCCGTCCGGCCAGGCGCTCACAGCCAACCGCACCGTGGCATGTTTCTACAAGTGGTCGGATAGCGGGCGCATCCCCATTTTCTGCGACACTACCTCGTGCACCCATACCCTCTTGTACGAAACCGGCGGCAACATCCTTACCCCGGAAAACCGGGAGAAGTACAAACAACTGAAAATCATGGATATTACACAATGGCTCAACGAGCACGTTCTACCGAAAGCCCGGGTAGTAAAACCGAAAAACCGGGTGTTGCTGCATCCCACCTGCTCGTGCCAGCTGATGAACCTCACGCCCGTGATGCTCGAAATAGCCCGGAAATGCGCCCGCGAAGCAGTGCTTCCCGCCGGCTGGGGCTGCTGCGGCGCTTCGGGCGACCGGGGCTTTATTTTCCCAGAACTGTCGGAATCGGGCACGCGCGACGAGCGGCGCGAAATCGGCGCCGAACAGTTCGACGGCTGTTACTCGCTGGCTCGCACCTGCGAAATCGCGATGCAAGACCATATCGGGCAACCGTACGAGTCGATCGTTTACTTAGTCGACGAAACCATCGGCTGACGCCCGTACGCCGCCGTGCACTGGCAACCGGCAGGCTCACCGGCATTTCCCGGGCCGGTGCAGCGGAAAACGAGCCTTGATGCAACGGACAACCCGCTTTTATCTGCCCGGGAACTGTATTCGCAGCCTTAGAATTTATATTCGGAGGTTCAGAATATATATTCGCAGGCTGCGAATATAAATTCGCAACTTGCGAATACAGTTTTCCGGCTCACAAAGAAAGAAAAACGGCAGCATGCGGGCGACGTTACCGAAGCAAGCGGGCCGGAACCGTTCGCTGCATGTATGCATTTCTGTTAAAACGCTTCTTATAATCGCCGGCAGAAAATAAGATACCTCCCTGGCGAAAGCCGGGCGAGTCTTCATTCCGTTGGCTTGAACCACAGTACATGACAAAAATTTCTTTTTTGTTGAGCCACTGTAGGATGGTCTTCTTCCTGCAAGCTGGGAACGACCGTTACCACGGCGGGTTTTCATTTCTTTTCTCTTGAAAGAAAGAAAGTCCCGATTAAGTGAGGGCAGTAGCCAAACTTGTTTGGATAATGCCGAGCGCGAGAGATTTATGTAAAAAACGAAGCAAAAAAGTTCAAAGGCTACGTCCGCTTCATTACATCCCGGCTTTCGTTCGCTAAAAGCCCCGAACTCACTTACATGCATAAGCTCGAACAACATGGCTTTTTAAACGCTTGCTTTCAGCCGGTCTGCTTAACGCTCATCGCCCGAGGCCCGGGGTTCCATACGAAGTAGCCGATGCTTTTCGGAATCGGATAGAGTTCGTTCCGTACCGTTTTCTTTACGCTCCCTTACTAAAGCCCGGGGTTCCATACGAAGTGGCCGGTGTCTTTCAGGGCACGGTACGAAGCGGCTTGCTTTCCTTTCGGTTTTTATCTTTACAATCAATTTTTGCCAAGTACTAACTCCGGGAAATAAAAAAACCGCTTTCTTTTCGTTTTTTAAATTAAAAACGCTATTTTTACCGAACCCTTATCCATCATAGCCGCCCTTCCGGCCTGACAAACGAACCGGCGCGGTATCCGCACCTCCCGGAGCGGGCAGCCCGGAACGGCCGGTTACCCACCGCCAAACGCCCGGAACCGCCGGCTTATCGTTCAGGTAATCGCCGGCGCCGGCCGAAAGCACCGAAAAGCCCGTTGTACCCCACCCGGCTTTCGATGCCGCCGCACATCCGGACCGTATGCACGCCGACTCATAAAAAACAAATACGATGCAAAAAGAACACCTGATTCAGCAACTAACTCGCTACCGCCGCCCGTTCAGCCAAACGGAACAATCGGTTTCGGTAAAAAGCGGCTTCGGCCTCTATGTAGACGTTATTTTTCACGAGAACGGGCAAATTACCCTCCGCCCCCTCTTCAAAGGATACAACCCCCTTTCGGGATTTATCCGGTTGAGCATAAAAGGGCAGTTGGTTTACAACAGCCTGTTGTACCTCGTATTCTCCGTCGTAACAGGGTACGTGATGTACACTACCCCGCCCCTGATTATTTTCCTCTCCGTGCTGTACGCCGCTTTCTCCGTATTATGGATTAGCTGGACGGTTTATTATCTCCTCCGGGCCGAAGCGGATAAAAGGCAGATTACAGCGTGGCTCGACGAGCTACCCGCTTAGCATCCCCACGAATCGTTTCACTTAAACCCACCGGCATATGAAAAAAAGAATCTTCCTCCTTTCGTTCTCCGCCATCCTGCTCGTATTGTGCGTGGCCGGCCTCTCCTATTACTACAGCAACCTGTACTTGCTCACGGCAAGCTGCCTCGGCATAGGCGTAGCATCGTACCTGTTTATCCGTTACTTCTTCAAAACAGAGAAAGGCGAATCGCTCCTTTCCGACCGGTCGCGATTGCACCGCATCGACGTATGGTTAGTCGTCTGCGTCGTTTTCCTGACGGTTTCGCTGCTGATGGTGCTGGCAAACCGCACAGGTCTGTGGAAAATAGATGTAGACGGAATAGGCTACAGCCTGTTTTCGAACGTGTGTTGCATCGCCGCCCTGTGGGATACGCGTAGAAAGCTGTTACGTAAAAAAGAGTAAACACGTCTTTTTTCAAACCCGTCGGAGAACACGATAGCTTTTTACCCGGACGGAAAAAAGTGTGTACAAGAACGGCTCCTCTTTAA
>DBGBSM010000236.1:0-4302 GCA_048468815.1 Parabacteroides sp. | reverse complement strand
CGGCGACGGCGGCAAACTTGCCGGCGCCGGCGGCGATATGGCCACCGTCGCCGGCAAGCAAAAACAACGGCATGCTGCGAAGAAATTCCCGCCGCTTTCAGGAGAAACCCGTATTCCCGGAAGAACAGGCCGGTAACGGCTACTGTTCCTTTATCCAGTCTTTCAATAGCGCGACCAACTGGTTATTCGCCTCGGCCGTACGGGTAGAAAGCCGGAAATAACTTTCGTCGAGCCCCCGGAAATTGGAGGCGTCGCGAATCAGTATCCCGTGTTTCTCTAAGAGATACTGTTTCAAATCGGCCGCTTTCCCTTTCTTGAGGCGCACCAAAAAGAAAGTGGTAGCCGTAGGGAGCACCTCCACTTCCTCGATTTTATTCAGCTGGTAAATAAACTCGGCCGTTTCGCGTTGCCATTTCCGGATAGGCAACGTAAACTGGGCCGGATGAATCAGGATATACTTACTGGCTTCGATGGCCATCGCATTCACCGACCACGGAATAATATACCGCGACAAACGGGCGGATATTTCGTCGGATGCAATCACGTATCCCACCCGTAAGCCGGGCACCTTATAGGCTTTGGAAATGGAATGCACCAGAATCAGGTTCGGATTGTTTTTGATATCGGAAGGTTTGACCAGCGCCTCGGTGGTAAACGCCACATACGCCTGGTCGACCACGAACTTGGTTTGCCGGTTCGCCGCAATAAACGAAAGCAGCTCGCCGCGCTGAATCAGGTGTCCGTCGGGATTGTTGGGGTTGCATATCCAGCAGAAATCATAGCCTTCGAGCGACAGTTCCGACAAATCGTCTTTTATCGGAAAAAAATCGACCTCGTGGTTATGCAGCCGGCAAGCATCCTCGTACTCCGCAAACGAAGGAATGGCCACCATCGACCGGCTACCTTGCCAGGCTTGGGCTATCAGGTAAAAAGCGGCGATGGAGCCGTTGGTAATCGTAATATTTTGCTCGGCGGTTTCGTACCGGCGCGCCAGCAAGCGTTTCAAGGTGGCCGCATCCGGCTCGGGGTAACAGGTTAATTTGTCGAACTGCGAAACCAGGTGTTCCTTCAGTTTATCCAGGTTCGCACCGTGCCACACGTTCGAGCTGAAATTTTGCACTACTTCGTGCTGCGCATTGTATAAATCGTCTCCGTGTCCGAATAGCATATTCTTTTATTTAGTAGATTAGGTATATTTTTTGTCGGTTGCCTCTTCAAAAACCGCCGACCGGCTACATCCGGGCATCGCCCGTTCCCGTGTATCCGGCCCGTTCCTCTTCAGGAAACAAAAATACGAATTTATTTCATTTCCTGGCAGGAAGCGCCTTATAGATTGCTTCCTGGATGCGGGGCCGGATTTCGAGCGACATCAGCTTGCCGTTACTCCGATTGGGATACGTACGGTTACTCAGGAAAATATAAACCAGGTTGTTCGAAGGGTCTACCCAGAAACACGTGCCGGTAAAACCGGTATGCCCGTAGGTACACAGCGGTACCACCCCGTCGCCGTCAGGCTTGTCGAAACCCAATCCGCGCCGGCAGGTAGGGCTTTTGCTTTGCGTAAACAACCGCGCGGTAGCCGGGGTAAGATACTGTTCGCCGCCGTACGTGCCGCCGTTCAGGTACATTTGCAGCAACTTGGCCAAGTCGCCCGCATTCGAAAACAAGCCCGCATTTCCCGAAACCCCTCCCTGGAAAGCCGCCGCCTCGTCGTGTACATATCCGCGCAACACTTGCTTCCGGAGGAATTTATCGTCTTCGGTAGGCACAATCGTCGTGCTGTCCATATAATGCAAGGGCGTATACCGGGTGGTAACGGCACCCAGCGGGAAAAAGAAATGCCGGTATACGAAGCTGTCCATCGGTTGCTGCACCTGCTTTTCCACCATCATCTTCAACAAGATGAAATTCACGCAACTGTATTTGTACTTTCCCCGGTTCCGGATTTTCGAATCGACGATATTCCGGATAATCGTATCGTTGAACGAAGCATTGAGGTAAAAGTTGCGGGCCACTTCCAGCGGATACCCTTTTTTGGGTGTAAACGATACCTGCTCCGGCAAAAAGGAATAACGGGTACGCACATACGTACGGGCGTCGAACCGTACCGGATGGTCGGCAGTGGGCTTGGAGCTATACAAACTACCCGCATAGCTATTCTTGTCGATCGCATGCGTATAAAAATTAATCGTCGGTATGAGGCCGGACTGGTGGTAAAGCAATTCTTTCACCCGCAACTCTTCCTTGTCGGAACCCTTCAGCCCGGGAACGAACTCGCCGATTTTACTGTTCAGCGTAAACTTCTTCATATCGTACGCCTTCATCACGGCCGGCAACGTACCGGCAGCCTTCGAAGCCGACGCCAGGTCGTACACGGAAGCGGGCGTTACCGGTTGCTTCTGCGAGTAATCGTAATAGCCGAACGCTTTATCATAAATAACCAAGCCGTCTTTGGCCACCAATACCTGGCAACCGGGATAGGCTTTTTCCTGCAAGCCTTCCGCTACGATTTTATCGATTTCCTCCAGCGCGCCGCCATCTATCCCGACCTCCTCCGCCTGGAAATAACCCAACCGGGTTTTCGCTGTAAACTCGCCGCTTCCGGCATAATACAGGGAAGGAATGGAAACCGGCAACTTGCCTTTTGCGGCGATACCTCCGAAAATCAATTGAGCCGCATATTGCTGGGCCATCGGCGTATTTTCGTAAGCCATCACCACGCTCCGCGCGTTCCGGATAGAAGCTGCGTATTCTTTACAAAAGTAAGGCAGCGTAAAAAAAGCATACACCACTTTTTTCCGGGCTGCGAGTTTACGCAGCGGCAAACTTTCGGGAATCCGCACCGTATGAATGCCGCAGATAACCACGTCGTACTGCTCAAGCGCCTTATACACCGTATCGATTTGCCGCGCCGTGCTTTTCCGCGACAGTTCGAAGCGAGCCACCGAATCGTACCGGGCTGCCATACGCTGGAAATCGCAACCCGCCGTTTCGCCTATCGACAATACGGCGATCCGGTTTTTATCCAATTCTTTCAGCGGTAACAGCTCCCCGTCGTTTTTAAGCAACGTAACGGCTTCCGCATTCAACTTCTGCGCCAACCACTCGGCATGAGGCGAATTCAGACGGCGCGAAAGGTTTTTCAATTCTACCGGCCGGTATTCCGAAAGGCCGGCTATGTATTTATACTGCAACACCTTTTTACACCGGTCGGCAATCACCTGTTTATCCATTTTCCCGGAAGCTATCGCCTGTTTGATGGCAGCGAAGTCGGTGAAAGGGGCGGCCGGGGCAAGCAACACATCGTTGCCGGCCAACAAGGCTTTCAGGCTGGGATTATCTTCGTTCTTGCCCGACGCTCCTTTCATAGCCAGGGCGTCTGTAAAACACAAACCGGTAAATCCCATTTCTTTCCGGAGCAAATCGGTTACCACGCGGGGCGATAAGGAAGCGGGCCGGTCGGCTTTATCCAGCGAAGGGATGCGCAAATGCCCGGTCATCACGCCGGCAAATCCGCTTTCGATATACCGCTTGAAAGGAAGGAGCTCCACACTGTCGAGCTGTGCCCGGCTGCGACGAACGGTAGGTAAGGTGTAATGCGAGTCTTCCGAGGTATCGCCGTGCCCCGGAAAGTGCTTGGCAACCGAAAGAATGCCTTCGCTTTCGAGGCCGGCAGCATAGGCCAGCCCTTTCTGCGCTACCGCTTCCGCATTTTCACCGAACGAACGGAGCCCGATTACCGGATTGGAAACATTGCTGTTTACATCCAGGTCGGGAGCGAAATTGATGTGAATGCCCATCTCCTTGCATTGCCGCCCCACTTCCTTTCCGTACTCGTACAGCAACGTATCGTTTTCGATAGCGCCCAGCATCATATTCTTCGGGAAACGGGTAGTGTTCGAGAGGCGCATGGACAGCCCCCACTCCCCATCGAGCGCCACCAGCATCGGCACGCCTGACAGTTTCTGCAACCGGTTGGTTACCTCCGCTTGCGTAACCGGGTCGCCTTTATGAAAAAGGATTCCGCCTATCTTCAATTCTTCCACATACCGGGTAAGCCGTTTCATATTGGCGGCATCGGTTTTCGGATCGGCAATTACCATAAACAACTGTCCGATCCGCTCCTCGTCGGTGAGCCGGTTATACACGGAGTCTACCCACCGGTTCATTCCGGATTTATCCGTTTTATCATACAAAATAGGCGAAGTTTGGGAGCGAGCGACAAAAGCGAGCAAGCATAGAAATACGAGCGAGGTTATTTTTTTCATTTGTTATATTCGTTGAAATAATCGGTCTTCGGAG
>DBGBSM010000235.1:0-5615 GCA_048468815.1 Parabacteroides sp. | reverse complement strand
GTCTTTGTACCGCGTTAAGAAATAGTTATTTTCCACCACCGGCCCGGCGGCAGGGAAAAAGCGGGCGTTCACCACCACTTCGTTCGGGTTTTTGCCTTTCAGCACGTCGGCTACGGCCACCGCATATTGGTTTTTGCTCGTATTGGCGGGCGCCGTGATGCTTTTGGCGGCTTCGAACAGTACGTTTCCTTTCAAATCCATCACCCGGACGTCGAGTTTGCCTTTCGTGGCTTTCAACCGGTCGGACACGACGAAGATATTCAGCATATTATCTTGTACGATAGGCGATACCAGCAAATCGCCGAATGCTTTCTTCGAAAAGTAATGTTGCGCTTTCCAGCGGCCGTAATAATCGCGGCTCGACCACGAAGCCACCGGCCAGCAATCGTTATGCTGCCAGAACAACGTGCCCATGCAATAAGGCATATCCCGGCGGTGCGCCTCGATGGCCGTCTTGATAGCGTCGCCCTGCAACAATTGCCCCATATACAACAGGTTCGGGAAGTCTTTCGGTTTGCGGTACTCGTTCAGCAGGTACCACTCTATCAATCCGTTGGCATGGCTTCCTCCGCGCTGGTGCGCCATCATCACGTCCGAATAGATGTCGTGGTCGCGTTCGTCGGGTGCGTATTGCAATACCGACTGGTATTCGGGAAACGACTGGAAGCCGTATTCCGAGAAAAACCGGGCGCGTACCACGTTGTAATTCGCAATCGAGTCTTTGGCGTGCCATACGCCCCAGTAATGTCCGTCGCCGTTCGGATTCCAATTGGGAAGTCCCGATTCGCATTTGGCTTCCGGGTCGCCTCCGTACGGCGAAGAAGGCCAGTAGAAAGCGGTCGGGTCGTTCTGTTCCACCGCTTCGGCCAGCACGTTGTGGAACAGGTCTTTCTGCATCGCCCGGATTTCGTCGGCGTAGCCCTGTTCGGTATATTTCCGCTTCCAGCCCCAGTTGAACCAGGCCGTGTGGCATTCGTTGTTACCGCACCAGATGGCGATACAGGGATGGTTGCGCAGCCGCTGTATGTTTTCCGCCGCTTCGTGCCGGATATTGTCCATCAGTTCGCCTTCGGCCGGATAGGTGTTGCAGGCGAACATGAAATCCTGCCATACCAGGATGCCGTATTTATCGCACAAATCGTAGAAAATATCGTTCTCGTACGTGCCGCCGCCCCAGATACGCAGCATGTTCATGTTTACATTTACGGCATCGAGGATGGTTTTCTCGTACTTTTCGTCCGTCACACGGGGCAGGAAGTTATCCGAGGGGATGTAATTGGCGCCCTTCATAAATACCGGTACGCCGTTCAGTTCGAAATAGAACGTATGGCCGGCTTCGTCGGGTTTGTTGATTACTTTGATCGAGCGGAGGCCGAGGTTCGTTTCGTTTACGTCGGCAGTACGGCCGTTGAAGGCGATTTCCGCTTTGAAAGGGTAGAGGTACGGCTCGCCCAATCCGTTCGTCCACCACAGTTTCGGGTCGGTAACCGTAAGGCCGGTTTCAATCAGGTTCATCCCTTTGTGCACGGCAGCCTGTTTTTTCCACGGCTTTCGGATGTCGGGCGTACTCACGGTAAGCGTTACTTCGCCGTCTTTATCGGCCAGCACGGCCGCCTGTACGGTGATTTCCGCTTTTTTGCGCGTTACGTTGTCTTGCCGGTAAAACACGTTGGCGATGCGGGCGTCGTTCCATCCTTCCAGGTATACCGGACGCCAGATGCCGCTGGTAACCAGGCGAGGACCCCAGTCCCAGCCGTAATGGTAGCCGGCCTTGCGGGCGAATACGCTTACCTTCTTGTCGAACATCCCGCCGTTCTCGCTTTGGTCGTTCCCGGCTTCGTGCCGGTAAGGCAGCGCGTCCCACTTCGGCATATCCACTTTCAGGGGCGAATGGAAATAAATGCGCAGTTCGTTGCCGTCTTTCTTGAGTAACGGTTTGACGTCGGCCGTCCATTCGCGGAACATATTGTTCGCGTTCAGGATAAGCGAGTCGTTCAGGTATACGTCGGCATACGTGTCCAACCCCTTGAAACGGAGCTGGATATTGTCTTTTCCGAACAGGTCGGCCGGAACGGCGAGCGTTGTTTTGTATTCCCAGTCTTCTTTATCCACCCATTGCACGCCGCGTTCGTTGAGGCGGAAAAACGGGTCTTCGATGATGCCGTTGGCCATCAGGTCGGTGTGTACCACTCCCGGTACGGTGGCCGGATACCAGTTATTTCCGCGGACTTGCTTGAATGTCCAGCCTTTGTCGATCTCCTTCGTGATTACTCCGGAGGCAAAACAAGGTACAGTGTATATCATACCGAGTACTGCTAAAAGTGTAATACTTAATTTGTGCGTCATAAACGAAATAATTTAGGATATGGATTTTTATTTCGAAAGATTTTCCCGGTTCTGCCGGTTGAAGAGGTTTTTTCCTTCCGGCGTGTAAAGAAAAGCCAGCCGGTCGGCGTATGCTTTTTCGATTTTTCCCCTTACCATTTTCATCGTGCTGTTTATCATCTGGTTCTGTTCGGTAAAAGGCTCGGCCAGTACGGCGAACGTGGCCGGAAGCCAGCGTTCCGGGAAGAGCTTGCCCAGCGGGCCGTTCGCCCTGAAACGGTCGATTTGCTCCCGGAGGATGCGGAGCGCCTCGTTTTGTCCGGCTTCGGTGTCCGGCGTGAGCCGGAGGGCGGCCAGTTTTTTCTTCAACCGTTCCCGGTTGGGAACGAGTAAAGCCGCCGTGTACGGATGCTGGTTGTTATACAACATTACCTGGTCGATGCACGAGGCATGCTCTACGATAGCTTCTTCTATTTCTTCGGGGCTGTATTTTTCCCCGTCGCTTCCGATAAGGAGGCTTTTGAAACGTCCCGAAACATACAGCAATCCGTCGTCGCCGATATGCCCCAGGTCGCCGGTATACAGCCAGCCGTCTTTAACGGTTTGCGCCGTGGCCGCCGGGTTTTTCCAGTAGCCGGCCATCACATTCTCGCCGCGGATTACGATTTCGCCTTTCTTTCCTTTGGGTACTTCGTACCCTTCGGCGTCGCAGATTTTCAGTTCGAGCGGGCTTACCAACGCGCCCGACGAGCCGAACCGGTGTTTCTTCGGGCCGTTCGACGAGATAACCGGGGTCGCTTCGCTCAATCCGTATCCCTGGTACATCGGAATGCCCAGGGCATAGTAGAATTTTTGCAAGTCTTTATCGAGCAAGGCGCCGCCGCCGATAAAGAACTTCAGTTCGCCGCCGAAGTTTTCACGTATTCTGGAAAACAGGATTTTATCGGATAACCGCACGAGCGGCTTGAGCAATATGCGCCACCCGTGCCCTTTGTCGCAGCCGTCGGCATTGTACGTTTCGGCAATCCGGAGCGCCGTGCGGAACAGGCGTACCGTGGTTTTCCCTTTCGCCCGGACGCCCTGCTCGATGTTCTTTTTGAAGTTCTTGGCCAAAGCCGGCACGCTGAGTATCAGGTGCGGCTTCACTTCCCGGATGTTGAGCGGGATGTTTTTCAGTGTTTCCAGCGGCGTACGCCCTACCTGTACGGTGGCGACCGAGGCGCCTTTCGACATAAAGATATAGAAGCCTACCACATGCGCGAAGCAATGGTCGAGGGGCAATATGATTAAGGTGCGCCAGGTGGCGTCTATATCCACCAAGGTAAGCGATTGTTCTACGTTGGCCGTGTAGTTACGATGGGTGAGGATTACGCCTTTCGGGTCGGCGGTGGTGCCGGAGGTATAGGTAATGGTGGCGTAATCGTCGTTCCGGATACTGCGGGCCGTTTGCAGGAACTCGTCGAGGGTACGGACGGAGAGGTACTCGTTTCCTGACCGCAGCACTTCGGTTAACGGAATTTCTTTTTCCCGGTATTCCGGTTGTTCGTCGAATACGATTACTTTTTCTACCTGCGGAAGCCGGTCGATGATGCTGCGTATCTTTTTCAGTTGGGTGCCCGATACCAGGATATACCGGGTATCCGAGTGTTGTAGGCGGAACAGCAAGTCGTTGCTTTCTTCCAGCTTAACGGAAAGCGGTACGTTTACGGCGCCGGCGTAGAACATGGCCAGCTCGCCGATAATCCACGCATTCCGGCCTTCCGACAGCAGGGCGATGCAATCGCCTTTCTTTACGCCCAGCGCTTGCAAACCGGCCCCCAGCCGGTATACCTGTTCCTTTACTTCCGAATAGGTGGCAGGTACGAAACGGCCGTTCGTTTTTTCCAGCAGGAAGGTGTTATCCGGGTAAAGGGCTACCGACGTTTCGAATAAATCGACCAGCGTTTTTTTCATGCGCGTCTGTTTATCGGGTTAAAGCACTGTTTCGTCCGCGCCGGCCGGTTCGCTCCGTTTTACCAGCAATACCACGTTTTCTACGTGGTGCGTGTGGGGAAACATATCCACCGGCTGCACTTTCTTTACGGCGTACTTCACGGAGAGCAAGCTCAAGTCGCGGGCCTGGGTGGCCGGGTTGCAGCTTACGTATACGATTCTTTCGGGTGCGGCCGAAAGGATGGTTTTGATTACGTCGTCGTGCATGCCGGCGCGGGGCGGGTCGGTGATAATCACGTCGGGACGCCCGTGTACGGCGATGAACTTTTCCGTGAGGATGTCTTTCATATCGCCGGCGAAGAACAGGGTATTCCCGATTCCGTTCAGGGCGGCGTTTACGTTGGCGTCGTCGATGGCTTCGGGTACGTATTCGATACCGATTACCTTCTGCGCCGAGCGGGAAACGAAGTTCGCAATTGTTCCCGTACCGGTGTAGAGGTCGTATACCAGCTCTTTTCCGGTAAGCCCGGCGAAATCGCGCGCTACCTTATATAAGGTATAGGCTTGCTCGCTGTTGGTTTGGTAAAACGATTTGGGGCCTATCTTGAAACGGAGCCCTTCCATTTCCTCGATGATATGGTCGTTGCCGCGGTATACCTTCACCTCCTGGTCGGTAATCGTGTCGTTGCATTTTTCGTTGACGATATATAATAAGGAGGTGATTTCCGGAAATTGCCCGGCGATATGCGCCAGCAGGGCTTCGCGCCGCTCTCGGTCTTCGCGGAAGAAAACGACGATGAGCATCGTTTCGCCGGTGGATGCCGTCCGGATAATGATGTTCCGCATCAAACCCGTCTGGTTCCGGAGGTCGAAAAACTCGTATCCTTCGTGCGAGAGGCAATAGGCTTTGATGCAGGTGCGGATGCGGTTCGAAATGTCGTCCTGGAGCCAGCATTTGTTTATGTCGAGTACTTTGTCGAACATACCCGGGATATGGAACCCCAACGCATCCATGCAGTCGAACGATGCGCCGGAGGCCACTTCTTCCTGCGTGAGCCATTTCTTATTCGAGAAAGTAAATTCCAGCTTGTTCCGGTAAAAGGCCGTTTTCTCCGAGCCGAGAATGGGGAGCCACTCTTCCGCTTCGATTTTTCCGATGCGCGTGAGGTTGTCGAATACTTGTTGTTCCTTATACCGTATTTGTTCTTCGTAGGGGAGATGTTGCCACTTGCAGCCCCCGCAAACGCCGAAATGTTCGCAAAAAGGGGTCGCTCTTTTTTCTGCGTATGTATGGAATGCGACGGCTCTGCCTTCGGCGTATTTGTTTTTTTTACGGGTCAGCTGGATGTCTACTACGT
>DBGBSM010000234.1:0-2652 GCA_048468815.1 Parabacteroides sp. | reverse complement strand
GTTTTACGCTCCGGCCCTTTTCGGCAGCCATTTTAATCAACGAACCTACCCCCTTCTGGTCGAGAATTTCGAACGGATCGTTTTTCAGGATGCCCTTATCCCGGTAAATCTTCAGGAACTTACCGGCGTCGTCGCGCGAGTAACCGAACGTCATCTGGGTAAGGTCGTTGGTTCCGAACGAGAAGAAATCGGCGTATTCGGCAATTTCTTCGGCCGTAACAGCCGCACGCGGAATCTCGATCATCGTACCTACCTTGTATTCGATGGTATCGCCTTTTTCCTCGAACACCTTCTTAGCCGTTTCGTGGATAATATCGGCCTGCATCTTCAACTCGGTTACGATACCTACCAGCGGAATCATAATTTCGGGATGAACGATAATTCCTTTGGCTTTCATGTTCAATGCAGCCTCGATAATAGCCCGCGCCTGCATTTCCGTAATTTCGGGATACGTATTTCCCAACCGGCAACCGCGGTGACCCAACATCGGGTTGAACTCTTCCAGAGCGTCGCAAGCCAGCTTCACTTCCTCCAGCGTCATACCCATTTCGTCGGCCAGTTCTTTCTGCGTAGCCAACTGATGAGGTACGAACTCATGCAAAGGCGGGTCGAGCAAACGAATCGTAACGCCTAAGCCGTCCATCGCTTCGAAGATACCTTCGAAGTCGCTCCGTTGCATCGGAAGCAGCTTCTTCAACGCTTCTTTCCGGCCGGCCGTATCTTTCGACAGAATCATTTCGCGCATCGCCTTGATACGGTCGCCTTCGAAGAACATGTGTTCCGTGCGGCACAAACCGATACCTTTCGCACCGAACTTACGGGCAACCGTTGCGTCGCGGGGCGTATCGGCGTTGGTACGAACGTCCATGCGCGTATATTTTTCGCAGATATTCATTATTTCGCCGAAATCACCGCTCAGTTCAGGATCGACGGTAGCTACCTGTCCTTCGTATACTTCGCCGGTAGAACCGTTCAGCGAAATCCAGTCGCCTTCCTTATATACATGTCCGCTCATTTCGATGGTACGGGCCTTGTAATCGATTTTAATATCGCCGGCACCCGAAACACAACATTTACCCATACCACGGGCCACAACAGCAGCGTGGCTGGTCATACCTCCGCGGGCGGTAAGGATACCTTGCGCTACGGTCATACCGCGCAAATCTTCGGGAGACGTTTCGATACGAACCAAGATAACCCGTTTGCGTTTTTCGGCCCATTCTTCGGCATCGTCGGCAAAGAAAACAATCTTGCCGGTAGCGGCGCCCGGAGATGCCGGCAACCCTTTGGCGATTACTTTAGCTTGTTGCAACGCTTCCTTATCGAACACCGGATGAAGCAATTCATCGAGTTTGCCGGCTTCGAGGCGTTTCAAAACGGTTTTGTCGTCGATTTCCCCGGCGCGGAACAAATCCATGGCAATCTTTACCATCGCTGCGCCGGTACGTTTTCCGTTACGGGTTTGCAACAACCACAGCTTATTATCCTGAATGGTAAACTCGAGGTCTTGCATATCTTTGAAGTAATCTTCCAGTTTCTGCTGCGTTTCGATCAACTGGGCGGCACATTCGGGCATCGCTTCTTCGAGAGAAGGATACTGTGCTTTACGCACCTCTTCCGAAACACCCTGCAATTTTGCCCAGCGGCGCGAACCTTCGGTGGTAATCTGCTGAGGCGTACGAACGCCGGCAACCACGTCTTCGCCTTGCGCGTTAATCAAGTATTCGCCGTTGAAAATATCTTCGCCGGTAGCGGCGTCGCGCGTAAAGGCCACGCCGGTAGCGGACGTATTGCCCATGTTACCGAATACCATAGCCTGTACGTTTACGGCCGTACCCCATTCTTCGGGAATCTGGTACATCTGGCGGTAAGTAATCGCGCGCTCGTTCATCCAGCTATCGAATACGGCGCAAATGGCACCCCAGAGCTGTTCCCACGGATTAACCGGGAAGTCCTTGCCGGTGCGTTCTTTAACAGCGGCTTTAAAAAGGCTTACCAGGCTCTTCAGGTCGTCTACCGTGAATTCCGTATCGAGCGAAATGCCTTTTTCCGCTTTTTTCTTTTCCATGATTTCTTCGAACGGGTCGATATCTTCTTTCGATTTCGGCTTCATACCCAAAACCACATCGCCGTACATCTGTACGAACCGACGGTAAGAATCCCAGGCGAAACGTTCGTTTCCGCTTTTCCGGGCGATACCTTCCACTACTTCATCGTTCAGGCCCAGGTTCAGCACGGTATCCATCATACCGGGCATCGAAACGCGCGCTCCCGAACGTACGGATACCAACAACGGGTTTTCCTTGTCGCCGAACTTCGAACCCATCAGGTTTTCCACGTG
The DNA here is from genome assembly GCA_048468815.1 of Parabacteroides sp. Classification (GTDB taxonomy): domain Bacteria; phylum Bacteroidota; class Bacteroidia; order Bacteroidales; family Tannerellaceae; genus Parabacteroides_B. The sequence continues at coordinate 311 of DBGBSM010000234.1, read as the reverse complement.
GGCTATCGAGTCTTCCACGTCTTTCTTGATTAAAGCGACGACTGCGTCTTTTCCATGTTGATTGTATTCCGTGCAAACTTCGGTAGTAATAGTGAATCCGGGAGGAACAGGCACGCCGATTAAATTCATTTCCGCCAGGTTGGCACCTTTGCCGCCTAACAAATTACGCATATCGGCGCTGCCCTCTGCGTGGCCGTTTCCGAATCTGTAAATTCTCTTTTTTTCCATCATTCAAGTATTAATTGTTTAGTTGCTAACTCGACTTTGCAATAATGCAAAAATAGAGGATTCTGCCGTAAGTAGTATCAGAT
>DBGBSM010000233.1:0-4226 GCA_048468815.1 Parabacteroides sp. | reverse complement strand
ACTACGGGTGAGGCCGGTACGGATGTTCAGTTAAGCCTTTCGGAATCGGGTACCGACCCGGACGGGAATCCGGTCGTGGCTTTGAATCTGGTTATCCCCCGGGGTAATCCGGGTGTTCCGTTCAAGGTATTAGGTCATTACGATACGTTGGATGCTTTAAAGGCGGCGGTTCCGGATGGTACGGATGTGGAAGGGGTGTATGCTGTGGGGACGGAGTTGCCTTATGAGTATTATGCATGGTATAAAGGTAATGTTGTTGAGGAGCAAGATGAAGGGTTTAATTCTCCTTCTTGGCGATACGTAGATAGAGGTGAAGAACTTTTAGGCATGTCCCACACAAAAAGTACAGTTACAATAAAGAACGCTGTTTACAACTTGATGCCTCTATTCGATAAAGTTTTACAGCCGGGAGAAAATTTTAAAGTCAATTTTAAGCTTACCGGGTTATCTTCTTTAAATTACACTTTACAAGAAATAATAGATATGGCTTCAAATACAGGGGGGGAGATTCCAGGTTTAACAGGGCGAGGCTTTGCTTGTTCTAAAGGGGAAACACCTCCGGAGTTTGTAATTATGGAAAACGGAATATACACATTTGAATGGACTAATACATCCGATAAGGAAAACGCCTGTCAATTTGCGTATATAGGTCAAATGGGGGCTTGTGATATTTGTGTTGAACTGCAAGGAAAGGAAGATTTTACTTGGGTCAGTCAAGGTCGTTTGCAGGGTATCGATGGTAAATCAGCTTATCAGGTTGCTGTGGATGGTGGTTTTTCCGGTACCGAGGCGGAGTGGTTGGCATCACTAAAAGGACAAGATGGTGTAATTGGTACTGACGGGATTTCGTGTACACATAGCTGGAACGGTACGACATTAACGGTTACTTCGGCATCGGGCACCTCCTCGGCAAATTTAAAAGGTGAGAAGGGGGATAGCCCGCATGTTAATTGGAATGAAACAGATGTAAACTCGTCGGCTTTTATAGAGAATAAGCCTTCTTCCTTTCCTCCTTCACAGCATAATCATACAAGAAGTGAAATAATAGATTTTCCGGCATCTCTTCCGGCATCAGACGTTTACGCTTGGGCTAAAGCATCGGCTAAACCTTCATATAGCATCAGTGAAATTAGCGATTCAGATACTCATTATATTAATGCAGGAACTGTTACAAAAAAAGTAATTAGTGCTGCATTTAAAATCGGACAAGGGTATATATCACATGTCGCTTTAGGTTTAAGTAATCCGGCAATGCGCTTTAGTCCTGCAATTCTATCGGTCGGACTGGATGATAATGGTACTAATTGGCGGGACTTTGTATTCGATACGGATGGTAGCCTTCATGCTTCTGGTGGATTTTTTCAAGATTCTGATATTCGTTTAAAAAGTAATATTAAACCTCTTTCTCATACGTTGAAACAACTTTTCTCTATTCCTACGGCCAGTTTCCAAATAGACGGTAAGACGCAAATTGGTTCAATCGCACAGGAGGTTGAAAAGATATGCCCCGAAATTGTTTGTGAAAGTTATAGACGCAAATCGGAAGTGCCTGATGCCAAAGATTGGGAAATCGAAATTCGGAAAGAAGGAGGCAAGAAAGTAGAGTATGTTAAGATAAAACAAGTGGAGTATGAAATGATTGGGATTTTGGCGTTGAAAGGTGTTCAGTTACTTTACGAACGTATCCGGCGGATTGAGGAAGCATTAGGAATTGAAAATATGGAGGGTGAGTGATGGGAAAGATAGCAACCGAGAAAGAAGTATATGAAACAGCTGGTGGTGTGTTAAATACTACCAAGTGCTGTACGAAAGCCAGAGTAGGAGCACTGGGTTGTCAGATTAAGGCCGGATATAGCTATCAGTCAAATCAATTGGTAGAGAAGGGTAGCTTTGAAAAGATGCCACCGACGTATTGGGACTTTGATATTCTAAATGATAGTGAATCTGGCCTACCTGTTACTGCAACAGTATCCGTATATGTAGAAGGAGGTGAAATCCGATTAGATCAATATTCTGTACAAGCAGGTCATTCAACAAATGAGAAGCTTGATTCCTCTAAAGAATGGGTCATTCAGATAAAATGCCGAGGTATATTGGAAGGTGCACCTTTTAAAATTCAAATTCTGGATCCTGGTAAAACTTGGGCCAGTGGGGATTATTATGATGTTCCGGGTGCACAATACACGGATGGCGTGCGGCGATGGCATACCAATGGATTTATCGCTTTTCGATTAGTAGCAAAATAAGTTCATTATGAAAGTATATTTGTTGATCATTATTAACGATGGAGGGAGATCTCTTTAATCCACTGGAAAGGAGATTGTCATGAAGATGGCAACCTGGACGGAGATAAACGGCAAGGTTGGTACGAACGGTTCTCCTTTAACCAAGTGTCTGACCATGAGTGAGGTACTTAACGCTGACAGCCGTATCCATATCAAAGGAGATTATTCGGCAAACAAACTTGTAGCGCTGGATGATGTGATAGCATTAACGGAGAATACGATTCGCTTTGAGGCTCGTTCATCCAGTAGAATCAATTGGAGGTCTACCTATCCGCTGGGAAGTAATATTACAGCGGTTCTTGATTACCGGGATTTGAATGGAAGTTTGCGCTCTTATTCTTTTTTGATGTCTTCCGGAAGTAGTAGCGCCTTGGTAGACCTCTCTTCTCCGATGCGGGAGTTTGCCGGTATAAATATCAATACCCGGAAAGACAGCGTTTATTACTATTTAGTGAGCGAATTAATATAAAAAGACTTATGACAATATACAACTATTCCGGAGAGGAATTATTAAACATCGGAGTAACCGATGAAAGTTACCGTTATCGCAGTATTATGCAGGATAACAGTGTAACGCTTTATTATAGCCTTGCCGAACACGTAGAACTGCCGGTAGGCTCGTATATCGAGTTTCAGGGAGAAAGATATACCCTTTGGCGTCCGGAGAATTTTAAAAAGCACGGAAGCCGTAACTTCGAGTATACGGTTATTTTCGGCGGAAATCAGGAGGTGTTGAAGAAATACAAGTTCAAATTGCTTTCTTCGGTGCCTTACCGGTTGAAGTTCGATTTGGTGTCTAAGCCTCAAATGGCAATCGAGCTTCTGGCCGATAACCTGAATCTGTATGATTCCGGCTGGTCGGTAGGGCAATGTATCGAGGCCAGCGAAAAGGCGCTTTCTTTTAACCATGAGTATTGTTACGACGTTTTGAACCGGTTGGCCGAGGAGTTCGATACCGAGTGGGAGATAATCGGGAAAACGATTCATTTCTGTAAGGTGGAGAAGTTCAAGGATGCCCCTTTGGCTCTTTCTTACGGTAAGGGTAACGGCTTTAAAACAGGTGTCGGCCGCAGTAACGAAGGGGATAAACAGCCGGTAAGCGTTCTCTATGTTCAGGGTGGGGAGCGGAATATCGACTTTTCGAGGTATAAAAGTAAAACGCTTTTGCTTCCGAAGTCGCAAGCCTACACGTATGAAGGCCGGACCTACCAAACGGATAAAGAGGGGATGTATATTACCCGAGCAGATAAACCGCTGACGGATGTATCGGAGGATAGTTACGATGCCAGTGAGATTTACCCTAAACGGGTCGGTACCATATCCGAAGTTATCTTGGTTGATGCACCCAATAACCTGTATGACTTTATCGATAAAGAGATTCCGGATAATCTTAATTATGAGGATTGCTTGATTGCGGGTGAAAGGATGACGGTTATTTTTCAGTCGGGACAGCTTGCCGGTAAAGAATTCGAGGTAAAGTATATTCACACGGCCGGGAATGGAAAAGCCGGTCGCCGTTTTGAGATTGTTCCCCAGGAAATCGACGGTGTCACCATGCCGGACGGCGAAACGTTTATGCCTCGGGTGGGCGATACGTATGCGGTGTTCGGTATCCAGTTACCGGATGCTTACATCTGTGATAATGCTACCCGAACGGGCGGTAGTTGGGAAATGTTCAAGGAGGCGGTTCGTTACTTCTACGAGCACGAGGAGCCTTCGTTTACTTTCTCTGGCGAGCTCGACGGTATCTGGGCAAAGCGTCATTGGCTTGAAATCGGCGGCAAGATTCAGCCGGGCGGCTATGTGAATTTCTCCGATACCCAGTTTCAGCCGGACGGGGTTCTTATCCGGATTACCGGAGCAAAGGATTATATCAATAAGCCGCATAGCCCGAGCCTGGAGCTCTCTAATCTTCCGGTTTCCGGCAGTATCAGAAATGAT
>DBGBSM010000232.1:0-3642 GCA_048468815.1 Parabacteroides sp. | reverse complement strand
GCTGTAAAATCTACGAATAATTAATTGCATGAATTATGAACAGAGATAGTAATACTTATACGATAGTATATGCGGGAGTAATGGTAATTCTGGTAGCGCTCGTGCTGGCGTTCACCTCCCAGTCGCTCCGACAGACGCAGCAGAAAAACGAAGATATCGACAAGATGATGCAGATACTTCGTTCCGTACGGGTACAGGCTACTGCTGCCGATGCGGAAGCCAAATACAACGAGTTGATAAAGGAAGCCTACCTAGTGAACGCCGAAGGCCAGAAAGTGGATGGCGACGCTTTTACTACGGATGTGGCCAAAGCCTTTTTCGACCATAAGCCGCTGCCGGTTTTCGTTGCCGACATCGACGGACAAACCAAGTACATTCTCGCCTTGCGGGGAAACGGCCTTTGGGGCCCGATTTGGGGATACATTTCGCTCGATGACAACAAAGATACGGTATACGGTGCCGATTTTAGCCACCAAGGCGAAACCCCGGGGTTGGGTGCCGAAATCGTCAAACCGGAGTTCAGCCACGAGTTTTACAACAAGAATATATTTAACAGTGCCGGCGAGTTTAAGTCGATTGCCGTTGTGAAACCGGGTAAAACGGCCGAAGGGCAGGATTACGTAGACGGAATTTCCGGCGGTACCATTACCAGCCAGGGAGTAAACCAGATGTTGTACGACAGCTTAAGCGGATACCTTAAATTTTTAACAGCTAAAAATTAAGAAAGATGGGATTATTATCGAGTAAAAATAAATTGGTGTTGTTCAGTCCGATCAGTAAGAACAACCCTGTAGTCGTACAGATGCTCGGTATCTGTTCGGCGCTGGCGGTAACGGCAAAGCTCGAACCGGCAATCGTAATGGCTATTTCCGTAACGGCTGTCGTAGCGTTTGCCAACGTAATTATTTCGTTGTTGCGCAATACGATTCCGAACCGTATCCGTATTATCGTGCAGTTGGTGGTGGTAGCCGCCTTGGTAACGATTGTAAGCGAAGTGCTGAAAGCATTCGCCTACGAGGTGAACAAGCAACTTTCCGTTTTCGTGGGATTGATTATTACGAACTGTATCCTGATGGGACGCCTCGAGGCGTTCGCCTTGGGTAACGGGCCGTGGGAGTCGTTCCTCGACGGTGTGGGCAACGGCCTGGGATACGGGCTTATTCTGATTGCGGTAGGTTTCTTCCGTGAATTGCTGGGTTCCGGTACGTTGCTGGGCCATTCCGTAATTCCCAAAGCGGTATACGAAGCGGGTTATGTAAACAACGGCCTGATGATTCTGCCGCCGATGGCGTTAATCGTGGTCGCCGTAATTATTTGGGTGCACCGTTCGCGGAACAAAGACCTTCAGGAACAATAATTCTAAACTTTAAATCAGTAATAGAATAATGGAACAATATATTAGTACGTTTGTCAGGTCGATTTTCGTAGACAATATGGTCTTTGCATACTATCTGGGTATGTGCTCGTATCTGGCAGTATCGAAAAATGTAAAAACGGCTTTAGGGCTCGGTATCGCCGTAACGTTCGTGCTTACCTGTACGTTGCCTATCAACTACCTGCTCGAAAACTACGTGTTGAAAGAAGGGGCGTTGAGCTGGCTGGGAGCGGAATATGCCAATGTCAATCTCAGCTTCCTGAGTTTGATTATTTTTATCGCCATTATCGCTTCGTTCGTTCAGTTGGTCGAAATGGTGGTAGAGAAATCCGCACCGGCTTTGTATGCTTCGTTAGGTATTTTCCTGCCGCTGATTGCCGTAAACTGCGCTATCCTGGGCGGTTCGCTATTCATGCAGCAGAAAGCGTTCCCGAACGTAGGCATGGCTACGGTATACGGGTTCGGCTCGGGTATAGGCTGGTTACTGGCTATTATCGGCATGGCCGCCATACGCGAGCGGTTGGCTTACTCCGAAGTGCCCAAACCCTTGCGGGGGCTCGGTATTGCGTTTATCATCACGGCGCTGATGGGAATCGCGTTTATGAGTTTCTCGGGTATCAAACTTTAAGTATTAACGCATTAAAAGAATATAAAGATGGTTTTATTAATGTCCGGCGGACTAACGATAGCGGTCAGTGTAGTAGTGTTTTTGGCTGTTACATTAATTCTGGTTGCGTTACTGCTGTTCGCAAAATCAAAGTTGGTTCCATCTGGAAATGTAAAGATGGTGGTAAACGGAGAGAAGAATATCGACACTCCGATCGGTAGTACGCTGTTAGGCGCCTTGCAAAGCGGCGGTATTTTCCTGTCGTCGGCTTGCGGCGGCGGAGGTAAATGCGGACAGTGCCGTGCGCAGGTAGTGGAAGGCGGCGGCGAGATTCTGCCTACCGAAAAGGTTTTCTTTTCCCGTAAACAAGTGAAAGATCACTGGCGCCTGGCTTGCCAGACGAAGGTGAAAGAAGATATGACCGTGCAGGTGCCCGAAGAAGTGTTCGGCGTGAAAGAATGGGAATGCGAGGTAATCAGCAACAAGAACGTGGCTACCTTTATCAAGGAATTTATCGTGGCGTTGCCTCCGGGCGAACACATGGATTTCAAGCCGGGTTCGTATGCCCAGATTAAGATTCCCGCTTATTCGATGGATTACGACAAAGATATCGACAAAGAATCTATCGGGAAGGAATATCTGCCCGCCTGGGAAAAGTTCGGTCTGTTTACGTTGAAATGTAAAAACGACGAGCCTACCATCCGTGCTTACTCGATGGCTAACTATCCGGCCGAAGGCGATCGCATCATGCTTACGGTACGTATCGCTACGCCTCCGTTCAAGCCGAAACCCCAGGTAGGATTCCAGGATGTAATGCCGGGTATCGCCTCTTCGTATATCTTTACGCTGAAACCGGGCGACAAGGTAACGATGAGCGGCCCGTACGGCGATTTCCATCCGATTCTGGATTCCGGACGGGAAATGATGTGGGTAGGCGGCGGCGCCGGTATGGCTCCTCTGCGTGCGCAGATTATGCACATGACCAAGACGCTGAAAACTACCGACCGTAAGATGTCGTACTTCTACGGTGCCCGTGCATTGAACGAAGTATTTTATTTGGAAGACTTTTTACAAATCGAGAAAGAATTCCCCAACTTCACGTTCCACCTGGCGCTCGACCGTCCCGACCCTGTAGCGGATGCGGCCGGCGTAAAATATACGGCAGGCTTCGTTCATCAGGTAATTTACGAAACATACCTGAAAGACCACGAGGCGCCCGAAGACATCGAATACTATATGTGCGGCCCCGGCCCGATGTCGAAGGCGGTCGAAAATATGCTCGACAGCTTAGGCGTGCCCCGCGAAATGTTGCATTTCGACGATTTCGGAGCGTAATAAGCGCTTTTTATCCTATAAAAAACGGAGGAAAACGGTTGTTTTTCTCCGTTTTATTTATTCGCCCAGCGAGTACAAACAGGGTGTGGAAACAAAGTACTGGTTGGGTTATAGCGAGTCTGACTTCTATCCGTTTTATTTAATTAACAAAGATAATTGGCTTTTTATAGTGCGGTATCCGATTTTAATGTGTTCCTTTGACACCGTAAACAAGAGATAGTTTATATAGTTCTTTATCTTCCGTGTAATTATTTCAATACCTTGTATCTATTGAATATTTCCATTGCTGAAACAGATCTTTTTTTGACCGTCGCATTGTTTAATT
>DBGBSM010000231.1:0-5973 GCA_048468815.1 Parabacteroides sp. | reverse complement strand
ATTCTATACCGATTTTATTCCCATAGACTGTATGCGGGAAAAAGCCCCTTTACTTACTTCCGAACTAAACCGATTAAAATTCAACCCTTTACCGCTTACAAATCCGGGTTGATAATCATCCCGCTGCCGTAACACAGCCGGCACTCCTTATCATATACCACCCCGAACTGCCCCGGAGCGATACCCTGCACCTTTTCTTCCGAATCGATTACATACAAATCGCCCTTTCTACGTAATTTCCCGAAAGTGAAGTCGGGTGTATGCCTGATTTTGAAAGCGATTTCCTTTTCATCCCCGAAATCGCCCCACGGGTCGGCGGTAATAAAATGGAAGCCCTGCATCGGGATAACCGTTCCGTACTGGGTAGCCACCTCGTAACCGTTCGATACATACACGATATTCCGCTTCACATCCTTCCGGATAACGAACCACGGGCCGCCGCTCAACCCGAGCCCCTTGCGCTGCCCGATGGTATGAAACCAATACCCGTTGTGCTTGCCCAGCACCTTACCCGTTTCCAACTCCACGATTTTACCCGGGCGGCGCCCCAGGTAACGCTCGATAAAATCGTTATAATTGATTTTGCCCAGGAAACAAATACCCTGGCTGTCTTTCCGGGCGGCACTCGGCAAATGCTCGCGGGCGGCAATCTCGCGCACCTCGCTTTTCAGCAAATGTCCGATAGGAAACATCAGTTTCGATACTTGCAGATAATCCACCTGCGCCAGGAAATCGGTTTGGTCTTTCAGCTTGTCTTTGGCCGTAGAAAGGTAAACTTTGCCGTCGATTTCCGTAGTCGTAGCATAATGGCCGGTAGCCGTTTTATCGAAATCCTTCCCCCACTTCTGCTCGAAACAGCCGAACTTAATCAGTTTGTTGCACATCATATCCGGGTTCGGCGTCAATCCGCGCTTCACGGCGTCAATGGTATAACTCACCACATTCTCCCAATACTCCTCGTGCAGGGAAACGATTTCGAAACGGCATCCGTATTTGCGGGCGATATACGAGGTAATCTCGATATCCTCTTCCGCCGGGCAATCGATATAACCGTCTTTATCTTCCATGCCGATGCGGATATAAAAAATAACGGGGTCGTACCCCGCCTCCTTCAACTGGTGCACTACCACGGAACTATCCACTCCGCCGGATACCAACGCTGCTATTTCCATTCCTTTTTACCTCTTAAAATTAACATAAACGGTTATTTACCCGAGTCGCAAAGATACGAAATAGTACGTATTATTGAAAATTATCGCGTACCTTTGCCTTCCGGAATCCAACACGAAATTCGCTTTAAACATGAAAAGAATAATCTCGTACGCCCTGGTATTCGCCGCCTTAGCGGGATGTACCGGGAAACAAGCCGGGCAACAACAGCCGGCACAAGAAATAAATTTCGATTATATGGCAGACAGATTCGCAGACCTCGAAATCCTCCGGTACCGGGTACCGGGATTCGAAAACCTTACGTTACAACAAAAACAGTTGCTTTACCATTTAAGCGAAGCCGCTTTGATGGGGCGCGATATATTCTTCGACCAGAACGGCAAATACAACCTGGCTATCCGCCGCACGCTCGAAGCCGTTTACACGGGTTACGAAGGAAACCGCGAAAATGCGGAGTTCCGTAACCTGGAAACCTACCTGAAACGGGTATGGTTTTCGAACGGCATCCACCACCACTACGCGGAAGATAAGTTCGCACCGGGCTTTACGGTAGATTTTTTCGTGCAGGCGGTGCGCTCGTTAGACCCGTCGGCCCTCCCCTTGCGTGCAGGCCAAACGGTAGACGGGTTGCTGGAAGAAATCTCGCCGGTTATTTTCAACCCTTCCGTCATGCCGAAGCGGACGAACCAGTCGGGCGACGCCGATTTGATTCAGTCGTCGGCCAACCATTACTACGACGGCGGCATCACCCAGAAGGAAGTGGAAGATTTTTACGCCGCTATGAAAAATCCGAACGACTCCACGCCGGTTTCGTACGGACTGAACAGCCGCCTGGTAAAAACGCCCGACGGTAAAATCCGCGAAAAAGTATGGAAAGTAGGCGGCCTGTATACCCAGGCCATCGAAAAAATAGTGGCCGAGCTGGAAAAAGCCCTTCCGTTCGCCGAAAACGAAGCGCAAAAGGCGGTAATCGAAAAGCTCGTTTCCTATTATAAAACCGGCGACCTGAAGCAGTTCGACGAATACTCGATTCTGTGGGTAAACGACACCCGCTCGGAAGTGGATTTCGTAAACGGGTTCATCGAAACCTACGGCGACCCGCTGGGCATGAAAGCCAGTTGGGAATCGACCGTAAATTTCCTGAACAAGGAAGCGACCGAACGGACGAAAACCATCAGCGCGAACGCCCAGTGGTTCGAAGACAACTCGCCTACCGACAAGCGGTTCAAGAAGAAAGAAGTAAAAGGCGTAACGGCCAAGGTAATCACGGTAACGATGCTGGGCGGCGACTGTTACCCGGCCACCCCTATCGGCATCAACCTGCCCAACTCGAACTGGATACGCCACTTGCACGGTTCGAAATCGGTTACAATCGAAAACATTACCGAAGCATACGACAAAGCGGCCGAAGGAAACGGCTTTGCCGAAGAATTCGCCTGGAGCGATACGGAACGCGACCTGATGAAACGGTACGGATTTATTACCGACAATCTGCATACCGACCTGCATGAATGCTTAGGCCACGGCTCGGGCGTTTTGCTTCCGGGCACCGACCCCGACGGATTGAAGGCATACAGCTCCACGCTGGAAGAAGCGCGCGCCGACTTGTTCGGCCTGTATTTCCTGGGCGACGCCAAGCTGGTGGAACTGGGCCTCGTACCGGATGCCGAAGCCTTCAAGGCCGAATATTACAAATACATGATGAACGGCCTGATGACCCAGTTGGTGCGCATCGAATTAGGGAAAGACGTGGAAGAAGCCCACATGCGCAACCGCCAGTTGATTGCCCGCTGGGTATTCGAAAAAGGTGCGTCGGAGCAAGTAGTGGAACTGAAACAAAAAGACGGCAAAACGTACGTGGTTATCAACGACTACGCTAAATTACGGAACCTCTTCGGGGAATTGCTGGCCGAAGTGCAGCGTATCAAGTCGGAAGGCGACTACGAAGCCGGGAAAAGCCTGGTGGAAACGTACGCCGTTAAGGTAGACCCCAAGCTGCACGCGGAGGTACTGAAGCGGTATTCGAAACTGAATCTGGCTCCTTACAAGGGATTCGTAAACCCGGTAATGAAGCCGGTTACGAACGCCGACGGCGAAATTACGGACATCCGCCTCGACTATACCGAAGGGTATGCCGACCAGATGTTGCGCTACAGCCGGGATTATTCGTTTTTACCTACCTATAATGAGTAAAAGCGTTTCGGCCCCGGAGCCCGTTTACAGGGTGAAACAACTGTTTCATGCTGATGAAACTTTTGTTTCTTGCTGATGAAACACTTGTTTCATGCTACGGAAACTTATGTTTCACCTCGCCTACCGGGCGACGGCTTTGCACGAATAATAAAAAGAAACAGGCAGAAAGCGGTAAACGAACGTTTCCCCGGTAAGCTCTTTGCCCGGCGATAGTATTTTCCGGCTACTTCCGGCTCTATGCCTACGTAGCCGGTTCTTTCGTTAACATGTTATAAATTACGTTCTATGCAAGAAACAATCCGGCAAATCCGTACCCGACTGCGGCTCGCCATGGACGGCGCCGTGGCCGCCAGCATGCGACAAAAAGGAATAGACTACAAGCTGAATTTCGGCGTTACCCTTCCGCGCCTCAAGGATATAGCCGCCGACTTCGATAAAAACGCCGCCCTGGCCGAAGAACTGTGGCGGCAAAACGTACGCGAGCTGAAAATCCTCGCCACCCTGCTCTATCCGGCCGGTGAGTTCACTGCTGCAAAAGCAGACGAGTGGGTACGCGAAATCCGGCACATCGAAATTGCCGAACAGTTCTGCGCCAACCTGATGCAGCAAACGCCGTTCGCCGAAACCAGCGCGGCGGCTTGGCTTCGCGAAAAAAGCCCGGAGTTTATCCTCGCTACCGGATTCATTTTATATACCCGGCTTTTTATCAAACACCTGCCCGTTACCCCGGTTCACACCGCCGAATTCTTACACACGGCGTTCGAAGTACTGGAAAGCGGGAACTTCCGTACCGGGCAAACCGCCCTGATCGCCCTGAAACATTACGGGCGCATGGCGCCGGAACAGGCGGAACAAGTATTATCGGCCTTCGAACCGTTCAAGGCTTCCGGCTCTGTGCGCGAACGCGAAATCTACGACGATTTGCAATTTGAATTTGAATATTACCGTTAACGCTTTCGGGTTTGGAATAAATGAATTAACTTTGCTTGCAATCGCGACAAGTGATATGGATACGACGTTAAGTACGGAAATACGCGACCTGTTTACCGATTACCTTACCCGTAACGGTCACCGGCAAACCCGGGAGAGATATGCTATCCTCGAACAGGTGTACGACATGAAAGGCCACTTTGATGTGGAAACCCTGTACAATAAAATGCTGGAAGAAAAAAGTTTCCATATCAGCCGGGCTACCCTATACAACACCATCGAACTGCTGATAACCGCCGGTCTGCTCGTACGGCACCAGTTCGGCACGCTTGCCGCGCAATACGAAACGAGAGCATCCGCCGATACGCACTTCCACCTGCTTTGTACCCATTGCGGTACCGTACGGGAAATCAAAGACGAAAATATCAAACGGCAAATAGTAGGGAAACGGATTCCCAAATTCACCACCGAATACTACTCGCTTTACATTTTCGGGCTTTGCAGCAAATGCAAATACGCGTTGAAACGGAAAAACCAACAGTAAAATATTAACAGCCTATTAGAATAGTAATTAAAATGAAAGTAGATGTTTTGTTAGGATTGCAGTGGGGTGACGAAGGCAAAGGCAAAGTAGTCGACGTGCTTACTCCGGGATACGACGTGGTTACGCGTTTTCAGGGGGGCCCCAATGCAGGACACACCCTGGAGTTCAACGGTGAAAAATACATTCTCCGCTCCATTCCGTCCGGGATTTTCCAGGGAGGAAAAATCAATATTATCGGCAACGGGGTAGTGTTAGACCCGGCTCTTTTCAAGCAGGAAGCGGAAGCATTGGCCGCCAGCGGGCACGATTTGACGAAAACGCTCCGCATCTCGAAAAAAGCCCACCTGATATTGCCCACCCATCGCTCGCTGGATGCCGCCTACGAAGCGGCGAAAGGAGCCGGAAAAATCGGCACCACCGGGAAAGGCATCGGCCCTACGTATACCGACAAGGTAAGCCGGAACGGGGTACGGGTAGGCGATATTCTGCATAACTTCGACCGGAAATACGCCGAAGCGAAAGCCAAGCACGAGCAAACGCTCCGGTCGTTGAACTACACCGACTCCACCTTGGCCGAACGGGAAAAAGAATGGTTCGAAGGAATCGAGTACCTGAAAAAATTCGAATTGATCGACAGCGAGCACGTAATCAACAACTACCTGAAAGAAGGCAAATCGATTCTGGCGGAAGGTGCGCAGGGAACGATGCTCGACATCGACTTCGGCTCGTATCCGTTCGTAACCTCGTCGAACACCATCTGCGCCGGCGCTTGTACCGGCCTGGGCGTAGCTCCCAACCGCATCGGCGACGTGTACGGCATCTTCAAGGCGTATTGCACCCGGGTAGGCAGCGGCCCGTTCCCGACGGAATTGCTCGACGAAACGGGCGACAAGCTATGCGAATTAGGGCATGAGTTCGGTTCGGTTACAGGCCGTAAGCGCCGTTGTGGCTGGGTCGACCTGGTAGCGCTGAAATACGCCGTGATGATCGACGGCGTAACGCAACTGATTATGATGAAAAGCGACGTGCTGGATACGTTCGATACCATCAAAGCCTGCGTAGCCTACAAGATAGGCAACGAGGAAGTAACCGAATTCCCCTACGAAATCGACGACACCATCGAGCCGGTATACGCC
>DBGBSM010000230.1:0-7262 GCA_048468815.1 Parabacteroides sp. | reverse complement strand
TAAATCAAAAAGTTTAGGGGATGGATATAGCATTTTCTATTTTAATCGTATCATTGTGAAATTGAAATTCTCGTAAAAATCTTTGTGCCATATAATTTCGTTTTTGTTCTAATCGTATCATTGTGAATTTGAAATAAGGTTACGGAATAGGTTGCGTTTTCTCCGTCCGGAGCGTTCTAATCGTATCATTGTGAATTTGAAATTTGATATTCCAAGTCTTATAGGCAACCCAGCCTACTGCTCTAATCGTATCTTTTGAAATTGAAATAGCAAAATCTTGTAGTCCGGGTTGTTGATAAGGCAGTTCTAATCGCATCGCTTGAAATCGAAATTCGCAAATAGGACTATTTCCAGCGTGGGGATACGAAATTTTAATCGTATCAGGATGGAATAAATAGGCAGCCTTATCAAAAAAAACAGGAAACGATGCACCCGGCTTACCGGCATTACCCTGCAACCGGAATAAAGGAAACGGCGTTCTTCGGAAGAAAAATATGCGAAAAGCCCGCAAATCGGTACGGCTTAACGAGTGCCGCATAACCAAGCCACGGCCTACAAAACCGAAACTTATTCGTTACCAGCCGAAAGAAACACAGTTCCCAAGCCGGAGCCATCATGCAAAACCGGAGCTTGTTCAGTATCGATTCGCCGCATTTCCGTACCTTTGCGCTTATTTACGGTTTTAGCCGCCTGTTCGTTTTCTTACAAAAATACCCGACAATGAAAGAAACTACTTGCCCGATAGAAGAACTTCCCGATTACCGAGCCGCCGCAACCGACTACCGGCGCGAATGCCCGGCGATAGATATGCAGGAGGTGGTGGGAAAATGCGACATCCTGTTCGTGTGCCTCGACGCTTTGCGCTACGATGTGGCCGTGCAGGAAGAAGCGCGGGGCGGCACTCCCATCCTGAACCGGTACGGGAAGTGGGAGAAGCGGCATGCGCCCGGTACCTTTACGTATCCTTCGCACCAAGCCATGTTTGCCGGGTTCCTCCCCTCGCCTGCCGCACCGAAATCGCTGGCCGAACGCGAATGGTTGTTTTACCCCAGCAGCGTGGGCGTGGGGCGGAAGGCGCCGGCCGGCAGTTACGAGTTTAAGGGAAGTAACTTCGTGGAAGCGCTGGCGGCCGAAGGATACGAAACGATTTGCGTAGGCGGCGTGTCGTTCTTCAACCCCAAGCGCTCCGACATAGGTAAGGTGCTGCCCGGCCTGTTTCGGAAAAGTTACTGGCGCACGGCTTTCGGCTGTATGGCTAAAAGCAGCACGGAACGTCAGGTGAGCTTTTTGCTGAAAAAGCTCGGCGAGTACCCGCCCGCGCAACGGTTGTTCGTGTACTTCAACGTAAGCGCCATCCACTACCCCAACTGCCACTACCTGCCCGGGGCTACGGACGACTCGACGGAAAGCCACGCCGCCGCCCTGCGCTACGCCGACCGGGCGTTGGAACCTCTTTTCGAAGCCTTCCGCCGACGGGGCGAAACGTTCGTTATCGTTTGTTCCGACCACGGCACGAACTACGGCGAAGACGGTTACCGGTATCACTGCCATGCGCACGAACTGGTTACCACCGTACCGTACAAACATTTTATGTTGAAATAAATTCCCGATAAGAAGCAGCCTCGTACGGCAGGTTTACTAACTTTGCCGGCCAATGCAAATCCTCAAACGAAAAAAGTCATGAATAAATTCTTTGGTATGCTGGTTATGTGCCTGGTTCTCGTACAACCTGGCGCCGCACAATCCTACTCCCGAATCTGCGGCCTGGCCAATCAGGATACCGTTCACTTCACCTTTACCATAGAGAAACCCGACATCCGGGCCCTCGACAGCGAGCCCCAACGGATTACCCGCATAGCGAAAAAAGGAGAGCACTACGAAATATCGCTCACCAGCAGCAACCCCTACTTGGACGGCAGCAAACTGGCAAAAATGCAGGCCGCCCGGTACGACCGGGAACAGCGATACGACCGCGAAACCGCCCGGTTTTTACAGTCTACCCCGTTGATAGACGCACAAAACGAACACATCCGGCAAATAGCCGACACGCTGTTTCGACACGACACGCTCACCTTCGTTATCCTGGAAAAAGCCCTCAAGTTCGTACACGGCTATCTGTCGCCTTCCGATTCGATAGCCAAGCAAATCGACGCGGGAACTTGCCGGACCGTAGACGTCAACACCGTACTCCGAACCCGGAAAGGCACGTGCAGCGAATATACGAACTTGTTCACCGCCCTGATGCGCCACATGCGTATACCCACCCGTTTTGCCGTAGGGTATTGGAACGTTCCCGAGTGGAACAGCGAAAGCACCCATGCCTGGCCCGAATGTTATATAGAAGGCGCCGGCTGGTGCGCCGTCGACCCCACTATACCGTCGTATATCGCCCCGCATTTCGCCGAAATCAGGATGCGCTACGGGTTGGATTTCGAAGATTGCGACATCCGTACCCTGAAGGAAGACATCGAACCGATGGAGTTTACCAAAAATACCCGGTAAGGAACAGAATCCGCTTTCTATGTAGCAACCCGTAAACCCAACCGGTAAAAACCAGGCCTCCCCTTTAGCGAGCAAAGCCGGCCGGGCGCCTTACCGGTCGTAGCGGCAGGCTACCGGCGCATCGCCAAGACAGTGAGCCCGGAACCGCTCCGGCGCCTTGTTCCTTATCAACCCTTTATACAAAAACGCACTATGCTATTCGACACTCCCTATACGTGTTACCTATACTCTTACCCCCATAAAACGGCTTACCGGGAGCTTCCGCAACCCGTCAGCTTGGCACAGGCCATTGCCGGCCGGCGCCGCGACGAAGCCCACCTGTACATGCACATCCCGTTTTGCCAGACACGTTGCGGCTATTGCAACCTGTTCACCACCGTGGGTACGGAGCCGGGCGATTACCTCCGCGCCCTCCGGCAGCATGCCCGCGACTGGTACGAAGCGGGGGCGGCCGAAGCATTCCATTTCCTTTCGTTCGCCATCGGGGGAGGCACCCCGCTCCTGCTCGACGCCCCGCAACTGGAAACGCTGTTCGACACAGCCCGTACGTTTTTCGGGGTCGATACCGCCCGCATTCCGGTGTCGGTAGAAACGGCTCCCCGCCAAACCACACCCGGAAAAATCGCGGTACTCCGGTGCAACCGGGTGCACCGGGTAAGCATCGGCGTGCAGAGCTTCGACGCCGGCGAACTGAAAACGCTCGGCCGGAGCCACAACCCGGAAACGGCGAGGCAAGCGTTGGAGCTGTTGGCCGGCGCCGGTTTCCCCTGCCTGAATATCGACCTGATTTACGGCATCCCCGGGCAAACGCACGAAAGTTTCCTCCGCTCGCTGGAACAGGCGCTTTCGTTCGGGCCGCAAGAGCTTTTCCTCTATCCGCTTTATATCCGCCCCCATACGGCGCTGGCCCGGACGGAAACAGCTCTCCGGCAGCAGCATGCGCACACCCTCAGGTTGTACCGGGCAGGCCGCGATTACCTGCTGGAGCGGGGTTTCGTACAAACCTCCATGCGGCGCTTTACCCGGTGGGTCAGCGAGGATGAGAAGGAACCGGAATTTTCGTGCAGCGAGGAAAATATGATTTCCGTAGGATGCGGCGGCCGGTCGTACATCGGCAACCTGCACTTCTCGGAGCCGTACGCCGTGGAACAACCCGGTTGCCGCCGGATACTGCGCGCGTACACCGAACGCGGCCGGTACACGGAAGCCCGGTACGGATTCGTGCTGTCCGAAACGGAACTGAAACGCCGCTTCGTAATGAAGAACTTGCTGTATTACAAGGGGCTCGATTCGCAGCTTTATGCAGCCGCTTTCGGCTCGTTACCCGATGAAGACTTCCCGTTGCTACCTACGTTGCAGGCCGAAGGGCTGTGCCTGCACGCCGGCGGATGCTGGCGGCTCACACCGGAAGGGATGGCTTATTCGGACGCTATCGGACCGGCGTTTATTTCGGAAGAGGTGAAACAACGAATGGAGAAATGGAAGGAAGACTGAACTCTCTGTTACCGGCCGAAGGGCTGTGCCTGTACGCCGGCGGATGCTGGCGGCTCACACCGGAAGGGACGGCTTATTCGGACGCTATCGGCCCGACGTTTATTTCGGAAAAGGTGAAACTACGGATGGAGAAATGGAAGGAAGACTGAACTCTCTGTTACTGGCCGAAGGGCTGTGCCTGCACGCCGGCGGAGGCTGGCGGCTCACACCGGAAGGGATGGCTTATTCGGACGCTATCGGCCCAGCGTTTATTTCGGAAGAGGTAAAATTACGGATGAAGGGATGGAAGAGATACTGAATTATACTTACCGCGGGGTGCTGAAAGCCTGCAATTACAATTGCCGGTACTGCCCTTTTTCGAAAACCGCGGCCGATGCAGCCACGATTGCCGCCGACCGGAAAGCGCTGTTCCGCTTTTGCGACTACATCGCCCGGCTCCGGAGGGCGCCGCGGAGCCTGCAAATCTTCCTGCTTCCCTACGGCGAAGGGATGATACATCCGCATTATACCGAAGCGCTGGCGCGTTTATCCCGGCTGCCGGCCGTGCGACGCGTTTCGTGTCAAACGAATCTTTCGTGGAACGTAGACCGGTTCGCCCGCACGGTAACCGACGCAGGCGGCAGCCTGGAGCGTATCGCTTTCTGGTGCTCGTTTCATCCGCAATGCACTACCCGCGAAGCGTTTATCGACCAATGCGACCGGCTGGAGCAATACGGCATCCGGCATTGCGCAGGCATGGTAGCCGTACCGGGCAGCGAAGCGTTAGCGGCCGAAGTAAGGGCTTCCCTTCCGGCGCAAACGTATCTGTGGCTCAACCGGATGGATGGCCTCGGCCGGAAGTATACGCCGGCAGAAACCGCCGCGTTCCGGGCGACAGACCCGTTCTTCCCGCTGGAGCTCGGCGACCTCGCAGCCGACGCATCCCGCTGCCAGGGCGGGAAAGACTCGGTTTTCGTACGGGCCGACGGGCGCACGGCCTTGTGCCCGGTAGCGGGCCGGTACACGGGGAATATCTACCGGGACGGGATGGAAAGAGGAGTGGATAAGGCGGATACTGCTGCACCGCCGCAGGCTTGTACGGCCGGTTTCCGGATAGAAGCAGCGATTGAACAGGCGGAAAGGAATGCCGGAGAAGCAAAGCCAAATAACGCTCCGGTAGAAACGAATAGCGAAAGCCCGGAACGAATCACCGGAAGCACGGAAACCGGAAACCCGACGCGCTGGGAAAACACACTACCTGTTTATCCGGTCGAATTGCAGGCACAGGGTGAAACCGAAACGCTGATTCGGGCGAAGAACGGTAAAGAAACTACAGAAGATAGCAAAAGCCCGGAACGAATCACCGAAAACACGGAAACCCGAACAGCGGACAAGAACAGCGCTTCCCCTACCCCGCCGGCTCTTCGGTGCAACGCCACCCGCTGCGCGTGCTACCTGGCTTACTCGAACCGGCCGGATACGGGGCTGGAAACGTTTTTCGGACGAGGCGCCTTCCTACGGATTCCCGAGCGGAAAGCGGTAAGAAACATCTTCTTCGACATCGACGGCACCCTAACCGGCGAAAACGGCGAGCTTTTGCCGGACCTCGTCCCCGCTCTCACCGCCCTGAGCGTCACGTCGCGCCTCTACCTCGCCACCGAATTGCCATGGATATATGCCCGGAAAAAATGCGGCGCATTGCTCCGGTTCTTCGCAGGAGGCATCTTTGCGGGCGGCGCCCATATCCGTTTTTTCCATTCCGGGCAAAACGTCTACACTTATCTTCCCGCGGAAACCGTTACCCGCACAGAGCGCCTACTGGCGGAATACAGCGTACAGAAAAGCGCCGTGAAGCGATACCGCACGCCGGCCGGTGTTTACCGGATAGCCGTTACCGGGCGCCTGCCGCACGAACTGGTTACCGCGCTTTCGGAAACGGCAGGCGTGCATCCGCAGGCCGAAACGGGTTTGGTTACGCTGGTTTCGGCAGCAACCGATAAAGGAAAGGCGGTGGCCTACGTACTGCGCCAATCGGGCGACAACGCCGGTACGGCTTTAGCCGTGGGTAACGACACGAGCGACCTCGCGATGTTCCGCGAAGTAGCCTACCCCGTCTCGGTTCCCGGCTCGCCCGCGCACGTAACGGAAGCGTCGCTCGGCACGTTGCCGGTTACGCTGCTGCCGGCCTTTTTCGGGGGTTCTGCGGGCAGCGACGATTAAACAGAAGTTTATCTTCGCTTCCGTTTCGCTGACACAGGGTTATTTCCGTGCACCACCCGTATTCGTATGGCAGTTCGTCTTCGCTTCCGTTCCGCGCCGGCTTTAGCGACGCTGCGGGCTATGACGGGTAAACAGAAACGTTGCCGTTACCCGGGTTATTCGCGGGAGAAGGCCCGATTTCTCCCACCGGAAGCCCTTCTCGTCGCTCTTTGCACAGCTCTATCCGCCGAACGAAGCGGAGTTTTCCCCGCACAAACCGTTCCGGCTTCCGGAGCCAACCGGATAGGATATGCCGGAAAAAGGGGGATTCCCTCTACGGACAAACCCGGAGAAATACGGCTGTTACCGGTAACTGTACCGAAAAAAACGGGATTACTCTCCTTCGGGACGATTCAGATATTCACCAGCAATTTAGTTAGGATGTGCTGAAATAAGTGAGATTCCCCTACCCTGTTCCGGAAATCTGCGACTTTTCAGCTCGCCTCTCTGTTGCGAAAAGATAAATTCCTGCGTCAGCGATGGAGAACCGGCTTTTCTCATCCTCTCGCCTATCGGTCGGAAAAAGAGGAATTCCACCCCGGAAAAGGAGATTCCTTCGATACTTGACTCCGGACTCTCCAACGCAAAGAATGCCGCATGTTTGACGCGTTCCGAAATTTCGCCGGCACTTGTATTCGGGTTTCCTTCATCCGGCAAGCAATCCCGCCACAACGGGGTTTCTCGGAAACAGGTAGTCTTTTATCGCCGGTAATAGATTACTTGCCTTATCGCGGCGTGGCGTTTTCCCGAATACCGGAATCCTTTTATCCGTCACCGGCGTAAATAAAGAGGAAAGTGCCTCCTTACTTTTCCTGAACGCCGGAACCTTTTTATCTTGCCCCGGACAAAAACGATGCGCTCGCGCTGGCCGAGGTCTACCCTAACACCGGAATCCTGCTATAAAATGCGATTAGAACAGTGATTACCTGCGTTATTCTTATAAAAAGAACAGATTGCAATTCTACAGAATGCGATTAGAACAACAGGTGGGCGGTGGACGGCTGGTGATTATGGGTAATTTCAATTCT
>DBGBSM010000229.1:0-3601 GCA_048468815.1 Parabacteroides sp. | reverse complement strand
GTTGTAGGTGGTTCGGAATCCGCGATAGGGTCGTCCGGGCGCAGCAACGAGTTTGCCCGGGTATGCCGGAGCGCCTGCTATCTTGGTTTTCCGGAAACAAAGGTACGCGATATTCCGGTACGCAGATAGATTATAAATATTAAAGAAGGGATAGGAATGTGAAGAACAATGCTTATTTTTGCACCCGAAACGGAACAGTGACAAGCTGCACGCCGGCGTGGCCGGGTAGCTCGGTCGCCGCATCCGGATTACACTATCTCGGTACTATTCAATTAATAACTTGTAAAGATGGAAGATTCTTTGAAGAAACTGGCAGACATCGACTGGAATTATACACTCACTTCGCTGATACAGTCGGGCGCTTCGCTGGGCACCAATCTGATTAAGGCTGCCCTGGTATTTTTTATCGGTCGTTTCATTATCAAAATGGTGAATAAGCTCGTACGGACGCTGTTGGAAAAAAGAGACATCGACCCTTCCGTAAAGTCGTTCGTAAGAAGCCTGGTGCATATCCTGTTGATGATTTTACTAATCGTATCGGTGGTAGGGGCATTGGGCGTGCAAACCACCACCTTCGCTGCCTTGCTGGCTTCGGCCGGTGTGGCTATCGGTATGGCCTTGAGCGGAAACCTGCAAAACTTTGCCGGCGGCTTGGTTATTTTGCTGTTCAAGCCGTATAAGGTGGGCGATTATATCGAATCGCAAACCCAGAGCGGTACGGTACGGGAAATACAAATTTTCCATACCATCCTCACCACCCCCGACAATAAGGTGATTTACGTGCCGAACGGCTCGCTGTCGAGCGGCGTAATCGTGAATTACAGCAACCAGACTACCCGGCGCATCGAATGGGTATTCGGCGTGGAATACGGCGAAGATTACGAAAAAGTAAAATCGGTACTGGCCGATATACTGAAAGCCGACAAGCGGATACTCACCGACCCCGCTCCGTACATCGCCTTGCTGGCGCTGGATGCGAGTTCGGTAAACGTAACGGCCCGTGTTTGGGTGAAGAGCGCCGATTACTGGGACGTTTACTTCGACATCAACCGGACGGTATATGCCGTATTCAACGAAAAGGGAATCGGATTCCCCTTCCCGCAGCTTACGGTTCACCAGGCTAAAAATTAAAAGCGGTAATTCCTTTAATAAAGGGCGGCACTCCGGTTATACGCGAGTGCCGCCCTTGTTTCTGTTAAAGCGGTTTGTCGCCCGGGTAAAATCCGGTTCGGGCGCTGTTTTTTCGTCGTTCTTCGTAAAGAAATCTGTATTCTGAACCTGCGAATTTATATTTGCAAGTTGCGAATATAAATTCTTAGGTTGCGAATATATATTCGCAGCCTAAGAATACAGAATGGATGCTGTGGAATCCGGTTCCGGTTGCAACGGCCTTTACTTTTCTTCCAGCTCTTTCAGCTCTTTGAGTAATTCCGCCCGTTTCTGGGCATCCGTTCCGCTTACGATCATCCGTATGTACCCCCGTTTATCTACCAGTACCGTTGCCGGCAATTGCTTGATACCGAACATCTCGAAAAGCGTCCGGTTGTCCGGGACCTGGCGGAACAGGAAATTCCGTTTCTTTACCGCTCCGTCGATTTGGGCGGCCGTATTCCGGGTTACGGCCAGGTAATTCACGTCCGGGCACACGGTAAGCCAGCGACTTAGCTCCGGCATTTGCGCCAGGCAGGGAGCGCAGTCGATAGCCCAGAAGTTCAGAACCAGCGGTTTACCCAGGGTGTTGGTTTCGTTCCAGGTCGTCCCTTCCGTATCGGTTACGCTGAAGGCTTCGAGCCGGTCGCCGGCATGCAGTACCGCCAGGGTCGTATCCGGTACCACGGTTCTCGGTACCGAAGCCGGGCGTTCTCCTTTCCGGGTAAGCCGGTTCCGTTGCTGCAACACCTTCTCTCCGTTCGGAACCCGGGCGGGCGGAATGGCTTGCTGTAGTTCGTTAGCGCTTAGCCGGCAGCCGGGTTTCAACACGATTTCGCAAAAAACGTTTCCGTCGGCATCCACGATCTTATCGCGTGCGGCGATGCATTCCGGTTGGAGCGAAGCCGGCATTTGCCCGTAAAACCGGCCGTCGATCAAATAGGTAATATCCGCATCCGATTGGGCGGAAAGCGCCGTCAGGCTCAGGCAAACGGCGATGGTCATCAACACTTTTTTCATACGTTGTATTGTTTTAGTATCCTTTTATTCAGTTGTTTATTTTATAAAGAACAGAATCGGCGGGCGTATGTGGCGGGGCACAACGTTAATTCTGATTAAAAAAGCAGTTCCGTTCCGGAACGGAAGAGGTGCGACGATTCGGCGGGCGCAGAAAGTATCCCGTTCGAGGTGAGCCGGAACCTCGTTTCGCCGGATTTTCCCGCTACTTTTATTCCCTGGCTTCCGGATTTATCCGGTACGATTGTTCGGTTTTCCGGTTTTTCTGCTTATTTTTGACCGGTGCTCACCGGCTACGCCGTTGTTTACAGGGCTCAAGCTGTACGCAGGAGGGTGTATAGGCACTGCATCCGATAAACGGGCTTCGCTTCGGAACGGCCGGTTAGCCGGATGCGTAACCCGAGCGCGGAGGCCGGGAAGTAGCCGGAAAAATCCAGTTCGATAAATTTAAAAATGCGATGACCCGGACAAAACAAAAGTTAATCACCGCCCGATACGGAGTCCTATGCGTACGATAAATGAAATGCCCGATAAGGATGCTCCGGACGATTTCGCCTGCATCGACGACGAACGGTTGGTGCTCGACCGTACCCCCTCCGTAACGGCGCGGGTGTGGTATGTGGCGGGATTATCGGTGGCGCTGGCCTTTTTTGTTTGGGCGTTGTGCCCGATGTTGTTCTCGGGCGGCGAAATAATACCCCGCGGCCGGGAGTGGGTCGATGTGCTGGCTGCGATACTGCTAACCGGCACCTTGTCGGCTTTTGTGCTGATTGCGGTGGGAATACTGTATTATATCGCCAAGCATGTGTACGGAGCCAAAAGGATAATCACCTTTCACCGCCTCACGGGGGAAGTGGAGGTGCCGAAGCCGCTTTTTAAAGGGTGGAACGGCGCTACCGTGCGTTTCCCTTTTACCGACGAACGTATCAAATCTTTCTATCACGGAGCTACGGTTTTTTATATCGCTTATCCGCGCTGCCGGTGGGTAATCTGGTTAACCGCGGGCAGGGGAGAAGCGAAACAACTTTCCTTTTTCCTGTGGTATATGGACCGGAATCGCCCGTTGCCGCCCGGTAAACGGCTCGACCCTTACCGGGTGAAGGATTTCCTGCGCCGCGAATCCGAAGGTTTTCCGGCCCCCTTGCGGCATGCGACGATTCGAATTCCGGGTCGCAAAACCGTGCCGGCCGCATTAAGGAAAGAGAGGGCAATCGGAACGGCGCCCTCGGGCGAACAAACGGATGCCTTGTAAAGAACACGAAAGTACATGACAAAAAGTAAACACAGAGACACGGAGACACAGAGAACTTAAGAAAAAAGAGCATGCGCCTTCTGTCGGATTCGAGTAACTGTATCTTGCCGAACCCTGAAAGCACCGGTCTTTTCGTATGGCCTCCCGGGGCCTCAGTGAGAGAGCGTGAAGAAAATGGTACGG
>DBGBSM010000228.1:0-17777 GCA_048468815.1 Parabacteroides sp. | reverse complement strand
ATCTTTGTACTTAAGTATTCATCTTCAAATCTTCCGCTATGTCTGCTGCTATAGGAAAAAACATCAAACGCGTGCTATACGGAACTATTCCGTATGCTTTTCTGCGGATATTCCATCCTGGTTCTTCCAAATTACCTTATTATAAATTTCTGAAAGACCACGAATACAGCCGGTACGTATACGATTTTGCCCGGGAATACCTCGAAAAGGACATACCGGTTTACACAAACAAGGAAAAGGAGCTGCCTTACGTGATCCATTCCGAGCGCAAACTCTATTTCCCGCGTACGTATTCCGATTCGAAAGTAAGAAACACCTACCGGGCGTTGTTAATCGAACAAGATACGCGTCACCCGCACCATTACGTAGAGTCGTTGAACGAATTCGAAAACAAAACATTGCTCGACATCGGAGCGGCCGAGGGGTTTACTTCGCTGGAAGCGATAGAAAAAGTGAAGTATGTTTATCTTTTCGAATGCGACCCCGGTTGGCTGGAAGCACTGACGGCTACCTTCGAACCCTGGAAAGAGAAAGTGCAGATAATAAGGAAGTATATCGGCAAGCGAACCCAAGGCGATACGCTGACATTAGACGACTTTATGAAAGATAAACCGCGAAACGACCTGTTCCTTAAAATGGATATCGAAGGGGCGGAATGCGATGCGCTCGAAGGAAGCAAGGAGCTATTCGCCACCGCTTCCCGGATGGATTTCGCCATTTGCACTTACCATCGTAAAAACGATGTGAAACGGATTTCGGCTTTTTTAAACCGCTTCGGTTGCGCCTACACGCCCCGGCCCGGATATATGTATGTGAAACATAGGCTACGAACAGCCGTAGTAAGAGGGAATATTTAAATCGTTCCGCCCAAATCGAAAGGAAGGGAATGCGAACGGGCATATTTCTTCCAGAATTTATTCCGCTTTTCCATTATCAGGCGAAAACACGCGTGAGGGTCGAAATGACGCGCCCGGGCGTATTCGTCGGCTACTATCCGGAAAAAATCCGGACGGCCCCACATCCGGGCAAAATTGGCACAACCCGTTTCAAGCCCTACTTCACCGAACTTCATCCGGTTGATATCGACCAACGTAAAACGGATTTGTCCGTTTTGTTTTTCGAACAAGATATTACCGGGCGAATAATCGCCATGACAAATACCCGCTTCATGCAAGCCGGCCGTATACCGGGCGAATGCCCGGATTATATCCTCACGCCCTTCTACCGGCCCTTCGCCGAACTCATAGAAACGCCGCGTATAAGGCGACTGGATACTGATAAAATAACTCCGGTGAATCAACCCGTATTTTTTAAACAGGATATAGCCTACCGGCTCGGGGGTATCGAATCCCTTCTCTAACAATTCGAATGCATAGCGGTAAGCGCGCAGCGCCTTTGCCGGACGCACGAACGTATAAACTAACCGGTTAAAAAACGAAGGTATTTTGTATTGCTTTACATTTAAAGAAACAGGGCTTTCAAATACTTTAATTTCGTTCCGGCTTTTGTATATTGTTTCCCCTTCCGAAGAGAATATCTCAGGTAAACGGTAAACGAAATCTGTAAGAGACTCGTATTTCGGGTTAATGACTACTTCCATTTGCATGCAATACTTGCTGAATTTTATTCATAATCGTTTCCGGCTCTATCTGCGCCATGCAAGCCCAATCGCCCCGGAAACAGGGTTTATCGCCGAAAACGGAGCACGGACGGCACGGAAGCGCCGTCTGGATGCAATTGCCGGCTTCTTGCCTCCACCCGTAAAAACCGGCGTACGGATGGGTGGCACCCCAAACCGAAACCACCGGAGTACCCACCAACGAAGCGAAGTGCATGTTAGCCGAATCCATCGAAAACAACACGTCGAGCCGGCTGATAAGCGCCAGCTCCGTATCCAGCGGGTACCGCCCCACCACGGAGATTACATTCGGATACGCGGAAGCCCAGTGCGACAGGATGATTTCTTCTTTTCCCCGGCCGCCGAACAGGAAAACGGTATTCCCTTCCTGGCGCGCCAGCCATTCTACGATTTGCTCGGTTCGCTCGATAGGGTAAATCTTACCCGGATGCCGGGCGAAAGGAGCGATTCCTATCCATTTGCCGTGCTTAACGCCGACGGTGGCCTCCATAGCGGAAATATCGGCAGGATGGTCGCGGAACAGCGAAACGAACGTTTCCTCGTAAGCCAGTCCGGCTTGCCGGAACACATCCACGTAACGGTCGATTACCGGTCGTAGCGGCTGTAATACTTTTCCGTTGCGACTTGTCAAAGCGCTGCGCCCTTTCCGGTTTTTATCGAATATGAACACCGGGATGCCCTTCATCCGGAAAAAAACACGGATAATGCGCGTACGGAGCACATCGTGCAAATCGAGTACCTTATCGTACCGTTGCCGCGCCAGTACCGCGGCAAACCGGAGCAGGCCGCCCAACTTATGCTCGCGGCCGCGGGTATTGATGCCGATCACCTCCACATTGGCCGGAGGGTGGATAAACAGCGGTTTCAGGAAAGCCTGCGTCACCACCGTAAACGTATGGGCAGGGTTCGACCGGGCTGCCGAATAAATTACCGGAATGGTCATCGCCACGTCGCCGATAGCCGATATGCGCAATACTAAGATGCGGGCCATTATTTTTTTGCGTACAATACCGGGTTGAGGGCCGGATCGTTATACATCTTCATCTGTTTGTACACTTTCATGTATTTCCGGCCGGCCTCCATATCGTCGAGCAACTGGTCGAGCGCGGAAGAAAGGTCGGCATGCTGTTCTTCCAGCACGGCTAATTTCTGGCGGCAACGGTCGCGGTGGTCGGCCGGTGCATCGGTGCGGTTCGCCTCTTGCCGCATATGGTAAATCTTCAGGATTAAAATCGATAGGCGATCGACCGCCCAGGCCGGGCTTTCGGTGTTAATCGTTGCGTCGGGCAACGGCGTAACCGCATCGTATCGTTCGAGGAAATAACTGTCGATTCGCTCTACCAGGTCGGTACGGTCTTGATTCGACTTATCGATACGACGTTTGATAGCGAGCGCCTCCACCGGCTCGATGGCCGGATTCCGGATAATATCCTCGAGGTGCCACTGCACGGCGTCGATCCAATTCTTCAGGTAAAGGCAATATTCGATGCTTTCCGCCGGATACGGATTCCGCAGGGGGGCATCCACGCAATCGGTTACATGATACGCTTCCGTGGCCTCACGGAAAATACCGGTACTGAGTTCGCTGAAATTCATAAGCAAAAGGGTTTGAGGCAACGGATACCCCGTTGCTGTTAGGATAGCAAAAATAGTAAAAACTTTGGTTCGGGCAGTATAAATCCGTACAGGGATGCTCCGAATAATAGAAAAACGAGCCTAACCGGAACGGAACGCACCGGCTGGAACCGGGTAAATCCGGCAAAGATGTCGTGTCGTTTACCCTGCGTTCTTTAAACTTAATTAAAACCGCAAATCCGTTCGGTTCGGATTGTTGGCGTACCTTTGTACAAACCAACCGATACGAAGATGATTATAGTTGCCGATAATACCGTTCCCTACCTGAAAGGGGTAGCAGAACCGTTTGCCGAGGTGCGCTACATCGCCTCGAACGAATTTACGCCCGAGAACGTACGCGACGCGGACGCACTGATTGTACGCAGCATCGACAAATGTACGCGCCGGTTGCTGGAAGGCAGCCGGGTAAAGCTAATCGCTACCGCCACTATCGGATTCGACCACATCGACACCCGGTATTGCGACGAGGCGGGTATCCGGTGGCAGAACGCACCGGGATGCAATGCCGTTTCGGTTGCCCAATACGTGTTGGCTTCGTTGCTTGTAACCGCCCGGAAAACAGGCGAACCGCTACGTGGAAAAACGCTCGGTATCGTGGGGGTAGGACACGTAGGGACGCAGGTAGAACGGCTGGCCGGCGCATACGGCCTCCGCATTCTGCGCAACGACCCGCCGCGGGCGCAAGCCGGAAACGACGGTTCGTTCGTGGATTTAGCGACCATTGCCCGGGAAGCCGACATCATTACGTTCCATACGCCGCTTACAAAGGATGGAGCGTTTCCGACTTATCACCTGGCGAGAAAAGAATTTTTCGGGCAACTGAAAAAACGGCCGTGGTTTATCAACGCTTCGCGGGGCGCCGTACACGACACGGCCGCTTTACTGGAAGCGAAGAAAAGCGGCCGGGTATCGGAACTGATTCTCGACTGTTGGGAGAACGAACCGGCTATCGACCGGGAATTGCTCTCGCTCGCTGCCGTAGCCACGCCGCACATCGCCGGCTTTTCGGCTGACGGAAAAGCCAACGGCACCCGGATGTGCCTCGAAGCTATCGGACAGTTCTTCAACCGGGAAGTAACCCGAATCGGCCAGGTAGCCCCACCCCCTCCCGCCTGTCCGGTAATCGACCTCGACCGGTTCGCCGCCGACCGGATAGAAGAAGCGGTGCTCTGCAGCTTCAATCCGTTAACGGTAGACAGGGCGTTGCGCGCAACGCCGGAAAAATTCGAGTATTTCCGGAATCACTACGACCATCCGCGCGAATTCAATGCCTATACGTTACTCAACACCACGCCGGAAGAAAAGAGATTGGGCGAAGCGCTGGGATTCCGCACGGCCTGACGCGTTTTTTCGATTCATACACAGGCAACCCTATAACCAGGCATTCGATTTACTTGGTTATAGGGTTGCCTGTGTATTTCTTCTTAAGGGATTTTTCATTCCGAAAGCGCATTTTTCTTTTCGTATCGTCCGGCTAAAACCGGGCCGTTTCCTATTCCTTACCCCTGTCGTTATCGGCTTCCCGGCCGGAAAAGCTGCCGGCTCGCTGACTTTTTCCCGTAACAGAAAATACAAAACGGTTACTTACCCGGCATACGGGATAACCGGTTTGTAATCCCGGCCCCGGAATATTGCAACTGTATTAAAAATACGGAGTTGGATAATCGGTGCACATCAAATAGACAAAATTCATACCTGCCGGCGCCTATCGTCTTCTACATTTGGAGCGTAAACAATAACCTCAAATTATTCATCAATCCAGTATTATTATGAGTAACGAATTTCATCATTTCCACACATCGAAAAAACTGGTATTAGGAGCATCCATGCTGCTGGTATCGGCGGGGTTGGCGGCCGTCAATCCTTCGATGGAAGGGGCGGGTTCGCCGAAACCCGGTCTGGTTGCAGCGCCGCAACAGGCCAAGCATACCGTAAAAGGAACAGTAGAAGACCTGTTAGGCCCGGTAACCGGCGCCAACGTGGTTGAAAAAGGCACCACCAACGGAACGATAACCGACATCGACGGGAACTTTACATTAGACGTAGCGCCTAATTCCGTACTGGTCGTTTCGTTTATCGGGTATAAAGAACAACAGGTTCCGGTAAACAACCAAACGGTATTCCGCATCAGGCTAACCGAAGATTCGCAAGCGTTAGACGAAGTAGTGGTAGTGGGCTACGGCGTCGATAAAAAAGTAAACCTCACCGGTTCGGTAGCCAGTATCAAGATGGACGAACTGGCCGACAGCCGGCCGATGACCGATGTTTCGCAAGGATTGGCGGGGATGGCCGCCGGCGTACAGGTAACATCGAGCTCGAACAAGCCGGGCGATAACACGGCCTCTATTATGATTCGCGGCCAGGGTACGTTGAACAACGCAGCTCCCCTGATCATTATCGACGGGGTGGAAGGCTCGCTCAACAGCGTAGCTCCGCAGGACATCGAAAGCCTGTCGGTACTGAAAGACGCCGCCTCGGCCGCCATTTACGGCTCGCGTGCCGCTAACGGGGTAGTATTGATTACCACCCGCTCTGGGAAACAGGGGAAAGTAAAAATAGATTATAGCGGATACTTGTCGTGGGAATCGGTAGGCAAAACATTCGATTTGGTATCGAACTACGCCGATTATATGGACTTAATCAACGAAGGGTATCTCAATTCGAACCAACCCGCTAAATATTCGGACAAAATCATTCAGGAATGGCGAGCCAACGAAGGTGGCGACGCGCTGAAATACCCGAATACCGACCTGATGGACGCTATGTTCAAAACCTCGTTCAGTAACAACCACACTCTTTCGGTGAGCGGCGGTTCGGATAAATTCCGGTTCTATACCTCGTTCGGCTACCTCAATACGCCGGGGGTGATGGATAATTCGGGATACGAAAAATACCAGGCCCGCGTAAACCTCGAAATGGATGTAAAACCGTGGCTCAAGCTGGGCGCCAACATGAACGGCTATATGGCTTTCACGGAGCAGGGAACGAACAAAATG
The DNA here is from genome assembly GCA_048468815.1 of Parabacteroides sp. GTDB lineage: Bacteria > Bacteroidota > Bacteroidia > Bacteroidales > Tannerellaceae > Parabacteroides_B. Next base: position 11,507 of record DBGBSM010000228.1, on the reverse strand, counting down.
GAAGATGTGTTCAAGTTTGCATCGGCTACTTCGCCGGGCATGGTGTTCCAGGCGCCCGACGGCCGTTTCGGAGGGATGAACAACGACGAAGACGACCCGCAGAATGCAGCGAACAATCCGTTGTGGCGGCTGAACAGCACGGAAGGAAAAATAGAAAACCGGTATATCAAAGCACGCTTTTTCGGCACGCTTTCGCCGTTCAAGGGATTTACGCTGACCGGCTCGTTCAATTATGCATTCCGGAACAAAATAGACGATTCGAAGCCTATCTTCCTGGAACGCTGGAATTTTTTGAGTAATACCTTGAGCTCTACCGGTATCGTGCAAACTTCCATCATGAACAGCGACTACAAATGGAACAACTATACGATGGACCTGGTAGCCAGTTACAATAATAAGGTGTCGAAGCTCGAATACACCGTTATGGCGGGTGCCAGCCAGGAATTGTTCCGTTACAAATGGTTCAAGACCAGCAAGCAGGATTTGCTCGACGTAGGGCTTAGCTCTCTTGACGGCGCTACGGGAGCCGCCAGTTCATCGGGAAATACGGTGGAATGGGCGATGCGTTCGTATTTCGGCCGGGTTAAACTGAACTGGGACGATAAATACTTAGCCGAATTCAACCTGCGCGCCGACGGTTCGTCACGTTTCCTTAAAGATAACCGTTGGGGATACTTTCCTTCCGGGTCGGTAGCCTGGCGTATAAGCGAAGAAGGATTTATGAAAGATTGGGCGCCTTCCGCAGAGTTGAGCAACCTGAAACTACGGGCTTCCTACGGAACACTGGGTAACAATGCCTTACGAAGCAAGAATGCCGACATCGAAGGGAACTACGACGCCCAATCCCTGTATGCGGTTTCGAATTATGTATTGAACAATACCATCGCCATGGGCGTGGCCCGGCAAAGCATCCCGAACGGTAACCTTACCTGGGAAAAAACGAAAATCCTGAACGTAGGGCTGGATATGGGCTTCCTTAACAATCGCCTTACCGGTACCGTAGAATATTTCCATAAAAAAACGGAAGATATTCTGATCGACCTGCCGGCTCCGCTGGTAAACGGCAACGCGGATATTCCCCGCCAGAATGCCGGCGTGGTAGTAAACAAGGGAGTAGAGCTTACCGTAGGCTGGCAAGACCAGATACGCGACTTTTCGTATTTCGTAAACGCGAACGCCACCTTCCTGAATAACAAAGTGACCCGGTTCAAAGGAAACGAAAGCTCCATCGATGGAGCCAATATGATTTTGGAAGGGCAGCCTATCAACGTGCAATACGGTTACCGGGTAGACCGGCTTATCCAGACACAGGCAGATTTAGACTATGTGCAGCAATTCGTCGACAACACGCCTATCGACCCGGCGACCGGTAAACCGAAAAAAACGTTCCCCGGCAACCGTCCCGAACTGGGTGACCTGTTGTACAAGGATTTGAACCACGACGGTGTAATAAACGACGAAGACCGCGAAATAATCGGGCACGGTTCCACGCCGAAGTTCACTTTCGGGCTCAACCTGGGCGCAGCATACAAAGGATTCGACTTCTCCATGCTGATTCAAGGCGTAACGGGCGTGGAAATGTACTGGCAAGATACCTATTTCCGCCCGTCGGTACGCCAGGGATACCAACTGAGCCGGAAAATCACCGACGGACGCTGGCACGAAAACATACAAGGACAGGCTACCTATCCGCGTTTGCTGGAACACAGCGATACCCGGAATACGTTAGCGAGCGATTTCTGGATACAAAACAAATCGTTCGTAAAAATCCGGAATATCCAATTAGGATACACCCTTCCGAAAGCCCTTATTCCGAATACCGCGATAGACCGGTTCCGGATTTATACAAGCCTGGAAAACTTCTTTACATTTACCAAGTACGACGGGCTCGACCCCGAAGTAAGCGGGGTAGATTACCCGGCGATGAAACAAGTAGTGTTGGGTGTGAATCTTTCATTCTAAAAATCGATTAATCATGAAGAAATATAAATTTTTATTCGGTGTTCTGGTTACTGCCTGCTGCCTGAGCGGATGCTACGACTTAGACCGGAATCCGTACGACCAGTTGAGCGACGGCATTTTCTGGCAGAGCGAATCGCAGGTAAAACAAGGAGTAATGGGTATTTATGCGGCTATGAAAGACGACGACGCTTTCGGGTTGAAATTCGCCCACGACGACATGTCGGATATTTGCGTGGGATACGACCCGCAAGGACTCGGCCCCGTAGTATTAGGTACCTACACCGACCGACATTCGTTGGTTGAAGACAAATGGAAATCGCTTTTCGACGGGGTGATGCGGGCTAATTTGGTATTGCAGAAAATTTCCGATGTACCCGATTTGAGCGACGAACAAAAGGCCTCGTTTACAGCAGAGGCGCGTTTTCTCCGGGCATTGTTCTATTTCGAACTGTATAACTTTTACGGCGCTGTGCCTTTATACGACGAAACGACCGACCAAACCAAGGATTACAATAACATGAAAAAGCCCCGCAATTCAACGGAAGAAGTGCTTGCTTTCATCCTGGAAGACCTGGATTACGCCGTAGCCGGCCATCTGCCGGCAGAATGGAAAGGAGCCGATTACGGCCGCGTTACCCAGGGTGCTGCATATGCGCTACGCGGGAAAGTACTGTTGTATAAAAAAGATTATACGAATGCGGCGAAAGATTTCGAAGAAGTGATTCTCGACCCTTCCGGTAAAGGTTACGGATACGAGCTGTACGATGACTACGCCGGTTTGTTCAAACCGGGCGGCGACGAAAGCAAGGAGATGATTTTCGCCATCCAGAACTTAGGAGGCGTAGGGCAGGATTATGGTATGCCGATGGCTTTCTATATGGGAAGCCGTAGTACATACCAAGGCGGTTGGAATCTGGTTTTACCCTCGTCGACGTTCGTAGACAGTTACGAGTATAAAGACGGGCGTCCGTTCGACTGGGAAGCGGAGATACCCGGATTCGGCAGCATCGAGGTAAAAGACGAAACATTTATCTCGGAACTGGGCAAAGAGGGAGTTGGTGTTAAATCTTATCCAAAAAACAAAGACAAACTGCTGGCCATGTATCCCAAACGCGACCCGCGTATGGAACAAACTATCCTTCTTCCGTATACCAAATATGCAGGCTGGGTAGACAATGCGCCGAGAGAATGCGAATTCGTTATCGCACGCAACTCGAATCCCGATGAAAAGAACGGGTTTATCCGGCTCAGCCCGGCACGTAAAGAATCTTATATTTTCCGTAAATTCGTACCCGAGGGCAATATGGACGGACTCCTCACCAACCGGTCGCATACGCCCATCAATTTCCCGTTAATCCGGCTGGCCGACGTATACCTGCTGTATGCCGAATGCAAGAACGAACTGAACGACCAGGCAACAGCCGTAGCATATATCAACAAAGTACGTCAACGCAAATCCACGAACATGCCGGCCATTAACAGCGGCCCTGCCTGGTTGCAAGCGAACACCAAGGAACAAGTGTTCGAGCGCATCAAACACGAGCGGGCCGTGGAACTGGTAGCCGAAGGGCATCGCTGGAACGACATTCGCCGTTGGGGAATCGCACTGGATATACTGCCGGGCGACGTGTATGCCATCACCGGCGTGCGGCTGGTAACCCGGGTATTTACCGAAAAAGACATGCTCTGGCCGGTGCCGGGCGTCGAAATCGAACGGAATCCGGCATTGAAGCCCAACAATCCGGGCTGGTAACGGGAACGGATACGTTATATTCATTTAGTATACTTACAATTTAAACAGACAAAAATGAAAACATTTCCTTTTCTTTCGTCCTTATTCGCCGGCATGTTGCTTTTCTCTGCCTGCTCTTCCGAGTTGGCAACCGACATAAACGGCAGTGCGGACAACAAAACCGACGTGCGGTTCGGAGGCGACTCCGACCCCATGTTGCTGGCGGCCCATAAGTGTAATGAAATTACCAAATTGCAGGATGCCGTAGACTACGGTATCCAAGCGTACGAAGTAGACATCCATGTAGACCGGACTACCGGTACTCCCCGGTTGATGATCGGGCACGAACTGGAAACCTCCACCGGGCAAACCTTCGTGGAATATATGGACGACCTGATGACCATGAACCCGGACTTCCGGTTTTTGTGGCTCGACTTCAAAGACCTCAGTACCGACGAGAACGAAGCGATTATCCGGGAAACGTTGGTCGACCTCGACAGTAAATACAACATCAGGCAACGCGTATTAGTCGAAAGCCGGTATATCACGCACCTTACCTGGTTTGCCGATAACGGCTGGCACGTAAGTTTCTACTCCACCTGGAGCAGCCTGGAAGGAAAAACGGCGGCCCAACAAAAGGAAATCTGCGACGGCTGGTTCGAATCGATGCAAGCTGCGAATGTAGACGGTATCAGTTTCGACGCCCGCGTGTACGCAGCGATGAAAACCAATTTCGAGGACAAAACGGTAAACGGCCGGAAAGTAAAACAATACGCCTGGAATTATTACCTGCAATATACGGATGCCGATTTACAAACCCAGTTGCAGAAATACAGCCACCTGGCCGTTCTCCTTATCGGATTCCCGAACGACGAAATCCCCAAGCTGATTATGGACGTACAGTTCGCCGAAAACGGAGTGGCTACCAACCAGGGAACTCCGATTGCTACCCTGGCTCCCGAAGAAGGTGTGGTAAATGCTATTGCCACACGACTGAACAGCACGTATAACCAATACGAAGCCGTGTTCGACGGTACGAACTTCTTCTATATCCCCTATACGAAAACCGATGCTATCGGAAGTGCGATGGGCGGTAAGTTCTCGATGGAGATTTTGTTTTCGCCCGACGGCGGTATCAACCCGTTCTCGTCGATGGAAAGCGGAGGCTTAGGCTACGAACTCGCCGGAAGCAACCTGAAATTCTATTATAACATCAACGGAAAGTGGTCGTTGCCGGGTTCTACTTTTAGCACTCCGGTACAATTGGGTAACAATACCTACTATCGTGCCGTAGTAACTTACGATAAAACAACGGCCAAAATGTACATCAACGGTACGAAGGTGAAAGAAACCAAGGTTTCAGGTACGTTCAAGTATCCGAACCGGAACACGGCGCCCTCGTTGCTGTTCGGTATCGGGGGCGACTACCGCGACAGCGCCGCTCCTTCGGTACAAAACGGATTTATCGGAAAAATCGTATACGCCAGATTGTACAAAGGTGTTTTGACTGCCGCCGACGTACAACAATAAACCGGGTTACGCAAGTTTACCCGTGATTCAATTCGGGTAGCGGCCCCGTACAAACGGCGGCCGTTACCCTTTATTTTCCCCGGACACAGGCAGCCATAAGTAAAAAGCAACCGGGATAATTCCGGAAGGCAAACGCAGCTTTCCTATTCGATAAATTTCAAAATAAATGTATAAATGAAATCCGTTAAGTTAGTATTCGTCATCGCCTGTTTCCTTTTTACGGGAAAAAGCCTGTGGGCCCAAAGCAACGACACCGCAATCCGGTTCGGGCTATTCGCCGATACCCAGTACGGCGATTGTGACGACGGCACCACCCGGTTCTACCGGAATGCATTGAAAAAATTAGAAGTATGTGTGGATTATTTTAATGAAAAGCACGTAGAATTCGCCGTAAATTTAGGGGATATCGTAGACCGGAACCCGGCCGACCTCGAACCGGTACTCGCCTGCCTGGAACGATTGCAATGCCCCCTCTATCATACTACGGGCAACCACGACTACAAAGGGATAACCGATAACCGGGCTTTGTACGATAAATTAAGCATGCCTGCCGAATATTACTCGATAAAGAAAGGAAACTGGAGACTGGTTTTTTTAAACACGAACGAAGTGGCGGCTTACTCGAACGTGGAAGGCACCGAAAAGGAACACGAACTTACCGCAATGACCGATAAAATCCGGAAAACGGGCGGGATACAGGGTGCCCGGTGGAACGGCGGCGTGAGCGCGAAACAACTGGCATGGCTCGACAAGTTGCTGGCCGAAAGCCAACAAACCGGTGAAAACGTAGTGGTATTCTCGCACCATCCGTTCTATCCCCGTACGGAGTTTACGGCGCTGAACAACCTGGAAGTACTGGAAACAATCGAACGGTATCCGTGCGTAAGAATCATTATTTCCGGCCACCACCATGCCGGAGCGTTCGCTTATTATAAAAATATCCCGGTGGTAACCGTAGAAGGGATGATCGAAACGGCAAACGAAAATTCGTTCGGTATCGTAACCCTTTCTCCCTATAAGATAGAAATAGAAGGACAGGGACGCATGACGTCGCGGGTATTTGAGAAATAAAAGAACCCGGCGCCTTACCATATAAGACGCCGGGCTGCTTATCGTCGTACTGTCGCACCCGACAGTTTTCACTTCTCCTTTCGATTAATACCGGTTCCGGCCGTATCCGCCGCCGCTATTGCCGCCGCGGTTATAGCCGCCGCCGTTGCCGCCACGGTTGTAACCGCCGCCTCTGTTATAACCGCCGTTGCTTCTTTCCGTTCTCGGACGGGCTACGTTCACCGTAATTTCCTTGCCTTCGAACTCAGTGCCGTTAAGGGCGTCGATAGCCTGCTGACCCGCTGCGTCGTCGGGCATTTCTACGAAGCCGAAGCCGCGCGAACGGCCGGTTTCACGATCGGTAATGATGTTAACGGACGAAACTTCTCCGTACTGTGCGAACAAATCCTGCAAACTACCGTTTTCAGTGCTGAAGTTCAAATTGGAAACATAAATGTTCATCGTTCTTTGTTTTATGTAAATAAAATTGGTGTATTTCTACTTGATAATCTCGATTCTAACGGCAGTCATGCCCCGGGCGCCGCGCTCCGTTTCGAACGTAACCATATCGCCTTCGGCAATTCCGGCAGGGGCGGAAGAAATATGAAAGAAATACTTATCGGTAGATTCCAGATCTTTGATAAAACCATAACCTTTATCGGTATTAAAATGTTCTACCCGTCCTTTCATCGCTACCTCTTCCTCCTCTTCCTTTTTCGGAGTGGCAATGGCTATTTCTTCCAACTTCACCTCTACTTTCGGCCGTTCTTCGGGCGGCGTATCGGTAATATTCCCGTTTTCGTCGACGTAAGCGATCATATCGTCGAGCGACGATTTACCTGCCGCCTGACGTTCTTGCTTGCGTTTTTGTTTTTCGAGGCGCTTGGCCTGTTTTTTCTTTTCGTTTTCTCTTTTTCCAAATGATTGTGTTCCTGCCATTCAAAATACTTTAAAATAAATTACGCTTGATGCAATACTCTGTTTAACCGTTTACCGGTTAATTTCTGGATGTTTTTCACCTTGTCTTGTTCTTCGGGAGAACAAAACGTGAGTGCTACGCCCGAGTGTCCGGCGCGTCCCGTACGCCCGATGCGGTGTACATAGGTTTCGGGTACGTCGGGTAAGTCGAAATTGATTACCATTTCCAGCTCGCGGATATCGATTCCGCGGGCCGCGATGTCGGTAGCCACCATCACCTTTACTTTGCCCGATTTGAAATCCGACAAGGCGCGCTGGCGTTGCCCCTGCGACTTATCGCCGTGGATAGCCGCACACGAGATTCCCGATTTCTTCAACACGCGCGAAATATTATCGGCGCCGTGCTTGGTGCGCGAAAAAATCAAAACCGATTTTTCTTCTTCCTGTTTCAGCAAGGAAACGAGCAGCTTTTTCTTTTCGGGCTTTTCTACGAAATAAACCGACTGGTCGATGGTATCCACTGCCGACGAAACGGGGGTTACTTCCACCTTTACCGGGTCGGAAAGGATACGGGACGACAAGGATACGATGTCGTTGGGCATGGTTGCGGAGAAGAAAAGGGTTTGCCTTTTTTTCGGCAACAACGGCAACAACCGCTTGATGTCGGCGATAAAACCCATATCGAGCATCCGGTCGGCTTCGTCTAACACGAAATGCGTCAAAGCGTCGAGCCGGATTATTTTCTGGGCGATTAAGTCGAGTAACCGTCCGGGAGTGGCAATCAACACATCTACTCCCACTTCGAGTTGCTCTACCTGCGGGCCTTGTTTCACTCCGCCGAAAATGGTGGTATGCGCCACGCCGGTATATTTTCCGTACTCGGCAAAGCATTCGCCGATTTGGATGGCCAGCTCCCGGGTGGGAGTCAATATCAACGCCCGGATCGGTTTTTTCGTGCGGGGACGCCGCAGGCCGGGCAGGTGCAATCCGGCAATCGTGCGGTTTCCGGATGCTTGTTCTTCGGCGAGATGCTGTAAAATAGGGATGGCGAATGCGGCGGTTTTCCCGGTTCCGGTTTGGGCGATTCCTAACATATCGCGCCCCCGGAGTGCCACCGGTATTCCTTTTTCCTGTATCGGAGTAGGTTGGTTATATCCTTTTTCGGTAATGGCCTTCAAAATAGGCGATGTAATTTCTAATTCTTTAAATGTCATACTGTTAAACCTGCCGTGAGGCAGGAAATTTAATAAATAATAAGGCACCGTTGCGATTGCTGTCGTACTTGCAGAATCACCCGGGGCAGTGTGTTACCTAAACAAAGAAAGCTATCGAGCTCGATTTCAACGATGGAAAATCCGGCCAACGAACCTGTCCGGAAAGATGCAAAGGAGAGAAAGATCAGAATAAACTCGCATTGTTTACCGTGCAAAGATAAGAAAGTTTTTATAGTTCCGGCCATTTATCGGAAATATCTTTCCTGCCGGCTGCTTTTTTTTGCCGTAAAGAAACAGCCGGATAGACCCGTGCGGGTTCATTCGGAGAAAACAGCGAGGCGGAATGCCCGCGCCCGGAGCAAAAGTACGACGTGAATCCCGGCCGGAAGAACGAAACGCGGAAGTGCACACAAACAAAAGAACCCGATGCACGGCAAAAGCCGGTTTCATCCGCATAAAAACTATATTCGCAAGCTGCGAATATAAATTTGCAACCTGCGAATATATATTCTGAACCTGCGAATATATATTCGCAGCCTGCAAATACAGTTTACCCGGGCATGAACGGAAGAAAAGCAGGGCAGGAATCCGGATTTTACCGGGGCGGCTTCGGGTTACCGGCCGGCAGCTTATTCGCAGGCCGGACTATCCAGTGAAAAAGCAGCTTCGTATATCAACCGGCACATCTTATCCGGCGCAAACACCTCATTCGCCACTTCCAACACCTGTAAAGCCGTGATTCGCTCGATTTTCCGGCACACTTCCGGCAACAAGTCGTACCGGCCGTAGTGCAGGAAGCTCTTGCCCAGCCCCAGAAACAAGCTTTCCTTATTATCGCCCGCCACACCCAGTTGCCCGGTAAGTTGCTTCTTCGCGGCAGCCAGTTGCGAATCGGTGAGCTTGGTTTCCCGTACCCGGGCCAGCTCCTTCTCCACCAACCGGATACTTTTTTCCCGGTTCTTCGGGTCGGTACCGAAATAAACCGTCTGGATGCCGGTATCGGTATACGAGGTAAATGATGACTCCACGGTATAAACCAATCCGTGTTTTTCGCGTAAAGCCACATTCAGGCGGCTGTTCATCCCCGGGCCGCCCAACAGGTTATTCAATAAAAACAAAGGCAACCGCTTCTCGTCGTGCATCCCGTAGGCAGGCGCCCCTATCAACACATGCGCCTGGTGCGTATCTTTACGCACTTCCGCCTGCCGGGACGACAAGAACGACGGGGCGGTACGTTCCCGGCTAACCGATGCGAAGCGCATGTCTCCCGTGGCTTTTTCGGCCCATTTCACCACCCGCCCGAAAGCGGTTTTCCCCATGGAAAAAAAGAGCATATTGCCGGGCACGTAAAAACGGTGCAGAAACGACCGGCCGGCAGCCGAGTCGAACCGAAGCAAGCTCTGTTCCGAACCGAGGATGCTGTGGCCGAGCGGATGCCCTTCGAACAAGAGGTTTTCGAACTCGTCGTAAATCAACTCGGCGGGAGAATCTTCGTACGAGCGGATTTCGTCGAGAATCACTTCCACTTCTTTCTCTATCTCGTGCTGCGGAAACTGCGAACCGAAAACCAAATCGGACAGCAGTTCGACGGCGCGCCCGAAATGTTCTTCCATAAAAACGGAATATACGAAAGTTTCTTCCTTCGAAGTAAAGGCGTTCAACTCGCCGCCCACGTTTTCCATCCGGTTCAGGATATGCCAGGCTTTGCGCCGGGCGGTGCCCTTGAACAGCATATGCTCTACGAAATGGGCCAGCCCGTCCTCGCCGGCGGCTTCGTCGCGGGTACCGGCATTGACGGCGAACCCGCAGTAAGAAACAGGCGAATCGGAAGGAAGATGAACGATACGGAGCCCGTTCGGCAAGACAGACGAAAGATAGTGCATATTTTTTCCTACTTTATATGAACGGCAAAATTAAAATAAATACTTTTGCAAATCATTCTAACTACCCAAATAAAACAGCTTACATGAGGAACGAAGAAATCTCGGCTATCTTACAGAAAGAAGCGGAAGCCGTATTGAATATCCCGGTTTCGGCCGGTTACCACGACGCAGTGACCTTGATTATCGACCATGTACACCACCGGAACGGCAAGCTCATTACCAGCGGCATGGGAAAAGCGGGCCAGATAGCCGCCAATATAGCCACCACGTTCAGCTCCACCGGTACGCCGGCTTTTTTCTTACATCCCAGCGAAGCGCAGCACGGCGACCTGGGAATCGTATGCGAAAACGACGTGATGCTGCTTATTTCCAATTCCGGAAAAACGCGCGAGTTAGTGGAATTGGTGGAATTGGCCCGCGGCTTATATCCGTCTCTCCGATTTATCGTAATTACGAGCAATCCCGACAGCCCGCTGGCGAAAGAAGCCGATATTTGCCTTCCCACAGGCGCTCCGGCGGAAGTGTGCCCGCTCGGCCTTACTCCCACTACTTCGACTACCGTAATGACGGTAATCGGCGATTTGCTGGTAGTAAGCACCATGAAGCGGATTCATTTTACTTACGCCGACTATGCCAAGCGCCACCACGGCGGCTACCTGGGAACCGTTTCGCGCGAACAAAGCCAAAAAGAATAATCCACCCATCCGTTTTTACCATGCGTACCGTTATAGGAATAGGCGAAACCATCCTCGACATCATTTTCAAAGGCTCGCAGCCGCAAGCCGCCATACCGGGCGGCTCGGTGTTCAACGGCCTGATTTCGCTGGCGCGGACAGGCGTACCCGTTTCGTTTATCAGCGAGGCGGGCAACGACCGCGTAGGCGACATTATCCTGCAATTCATGCGCGATAACGGCCTTTCCACCGAATATGTAGATCGTTTTCCGGACGGGAAGTCGCCGATTTCGCTGGCTTTCCTCGACGACCGGCACGATGCGGCGTATACGTTTTACAAGGATTATCCGGCGCAACGGCTGGAAGTTCCGCTTCCTCCCGTCCACGAAGACGATATTTTTATTTTCGGCTCGTATTACTCGCTCAACCCGGCCCTGCGCGAACGGATGGTAGAATTCCTGGAATACGCCAAAGAGCGGAAAGCGATTATTTATTACGACCCCAATTTCCGCTCGGCCCATGCCGACGAGGCCATCCGCCTGAT
>DBGBSM010000227.1:0-2727 GCA_048468815.1 Parabacteroides sp. | reverse complement strand
GGCGTCGGCCTTGTCATCGGTGCGGCGCAATACGGCTTTCACCCGCGCCAGCACTTCGCGGATGGAGAACGGCTTCGAGATGTAATCGTCGGCTCCCAGGTTAAAGCCCGTCAACATATCGTTCTCGGTATCTTTCGCCGTAAGGAAGATAATCGGCACGCGAGCGGTCGCCTCGTCTTTTTTCAGCCGGTTCGCCAGCTTGAACCCCGATATTTCTCCCATCATCACGTCGAGCAGCAGCAGTTGGTACCGGGTCAGGTCGAGCTTCAGCGCTTCCTCGGCGCTGAAAGCGGTATCTACTTCGTATCCTTCCGTTTCCAGGTTGAACTTCAGGATTTCGCACAAATCTTCTTCGTCGTCGACCACCAGGATTCTCGTAATTGCCATATCTGTATTTTATTAGCGATAGTGAACAAATATACTTCTTTTGTTTTATCGAAGCAAAGATAGTGGGCGCAAAGCTCTCTTCGGTTAAGCGGAGGCGCGGCCCGTCTTCGTTTTCTTGTAAAGCAAAGGTCGGTTCTTTTTGTTTCTGTGCTATGAAATACGTGTTACGTTTCCGTTACAGGTGGTAAAAAGGGGGTTCGCCGCCGGGCTTCGTTTCTTTTTCGAAAGGAATGAAGGTAGAAAAGGTTGCTTTCCGTGGAAAGAAAGCCCGGCGGCGGGCGAAGAACCTCCTTCCATGACAACGACCTGAACCGGCAGGTAAATAGGCAGAGCCGCTTTTGCAAAAAGCCGGGTTTTCTTTCAGCGCTCTATTTCAAAAAGAACCGCTATTCCTTCTTTTAAATAACTAAACGAAAGATTTGCCAGTTCCTCGAACTTTGGTAATTTCGCACCCGAAAGGAAACAACGACTAATTCTATCGAAATGGATAACACGAATAAAGAGGCGATTATCGCCCTCATCAAGCGGGAAGTGATTCCCGCCATCGGCTGTACCGAGCCTATCGCCGTGGCGCTGGCCGCCGCCAAAGCCGCCCGGGTGTTGGGCGCCGTTCCCGAATGTGTGGATGTATATCTCAGCGCCAACGTGCTGAAGAATGCGATGGGCGTAGGCATTCCCGGTACCGGAATGGTGGGCCTGCCTATTGCCGTAGCCCTCGGCGTTTTAATCGGTAACCCCGACTACGAGCTCGAAGTGTTGCGCGACCTGACGCCCGAAGCCGTGGAGCAGGGGAAAGCCCTCATCGAGCAGAAGTGTATCCATATCGCCCAGCAAAAAGGAGCCGAAGACAAACTGTATATCGAAGTGTGCTGCCGGGCTGGCCAATCTACCAGTAAAGTAATCATCTGCCACGGACATACCCATATCGTCTATATCGAAAAAGACGGGAAGGTGTTGAAAGACGCACGCCCGGTCGGAAGCACCGAAGATGAATGCTGCGACGAACCCAAGCTGTCGTTTTCGGTGGTATACGAGTTCGCCACCGAAATGCCCCTCGACGACATCCGTTTCATCCTGAAAACGGCCGAACTGAATAAAAAGGCGGCGCAAGCCTCCATGCAAGGCCATTACGGGCACATGGTGTCCAAAACGGTAAGCGGCTCGTTCGGGAAGAAGTTCCTGGGCGATTCGGCCTATACGCACATGCTGTCGCTTACGGCCGCCGCCTGCGACGCCCGGATGGACGGCGCGATGATTCCGGTGATGAGCAACTCCGGTAGCGGTAACCAAGGCATTGCCGCCACGTTGCCCGTATTGTCGTTCGCCGAAGACATAGCCTGTTCGGAAGAGCAACTGATACGCGCCCTCACACTGAGCCACCTCATGGTAATATACGTCAAGCAGAGCTTAGGGCGTCTGTCGGCCTTGTGCGGATGCGTGGTGGCCGCCACCGGCGCCAGTTGTGCCATTACTTACCTGATGGGGGGCGACAAAACGCAGATTTCGTATGCGATTAAAAACATGATCGGTAATATAACCGGCATGATTTGCGACGGAGCCAAGCCGAGTTGCGCCATGAAAGTATCCAGCGGTGTATCCACCGCCATGCTGTCGGCCATCATGGCGATGGAAAACAAGGTGGTTACCTCGGTGGAAGGCATTATCGACGAGGACGTAGACAAGAGCATCGCAAACCTCACGGCTATCGGCTCGGTCGGGATGGAAGAAACCGACAAGCTCGTACTGGATATTATGACGGGAAAATGCTGATTCGTCTTCTCCGGAAGCTGCTAACGAAGTTTTACGAACACAGAGTCACGGAAACACAGAGAAGTGGAAAATAGGGAGCAGAATAAACGAATGAAAAAGAGAATACCCGTTCGCTGTCCAGCCTCTTTCTACTCAGCCGTGAAAAGTAGCCCCTTCGTATGGAACCCTGGGCCTCGGGCGATGAGTATTAAGCAGACTGGTTAAAAGCGAGCGTTAAAAAAGCCACGCTGTTTGAACTTTACATAAATCCTTCATGTTCGGTATTATCCAAGCTGGGCTTGGTTATTGCCTTACGTAATCGGGTTTTTCTTTGCTTCAAGCCCTTAGTATATAGCGAAAATTGAGTTCAAAGAGAAGAACAAAAAAGAAAAGCCTGCCTCTTCCTACCAGGGCCCTGGAAAGCATCGGCCTCGTCGTATGGGACTCAGGGGCCTCAGTGAGAGAGCGTTAAAAAAATAAGCTGGAGTGAACGCCCGGAAGGGGGTGTTGTTTGAGCGCAGCGAGTTTCACCCCCTTCAGTGAACGCAAGCTTATTTTTAGCGAAGCGGACGTAGCCCTTGACTTTTTCTT
>DBGBSM010000226.1:0-14370 GCA_048468815.1 Parabacteroides sp. | reverse complement strand
ATTTGTATCATTAGCAAGCAAATAGACAAAACGCAGGAAAGGATAAAATGGAACGTACTTATAGAAAAGAAATATTCAAGCAAGCCCAGGAAATACAGCGGGCCACCGGCAAAAGTTTCGCCGTATCGCTGGCGAAAGCCTGGCAGTTGCACCGGTTCGCAGAGATGCTCCGGAAAGGAACGGTAGTGTTTTCGTTCGAGAAAGCCGACGGTTCCGTACGGCGTGCGAAAGGCACCCTGAAGGGAGTAGACCACTTCATAAAAGGGACCGGAAAAAACAATTACAAAACATTCCGCTATTTCGACGTCGACCGGCAGGCTTTCCGCTCGTTCAAGGTGGAAAACCTGATTACGATTTATTGACATGCGAAAGCGGCGAATAAAACTTGCCGGCACGTACAACTACGACCCTGCCGGCCCTCCGAAAGAAGATGCGGGTATACGTATCTTCTTTTTATTTACCCCACCGGATTGCCGGTAAGCAAGGAACCGGAACCATTTGCTCGCCCCTTTACGGTTTTTTATCAACTTACCTCTTCTTCTATCCTTTTACAGAACGAAATATCTTCCTATCTTTACACCACGAATAGCCTATTTAATTTATCAATACCATGAATATCAAAACGATTACCTGTTGTTTCGCCCTGCTGGGCACGACAGCCTTCGCTCAACGCAACGAATGGCGCGACCCGGAAGTGAATGCCGTGAACCGCGCCCCGATGCACACCCACTATTTTGCGTACGAATCGGCCGGGAAAGCGATGGCCGGAATAAAAGAAGCCTCCGATAACTTCTTAAGCCTGAACGGGCCGTGGAAATTCTTCTGGGTGAAAAACTCCGACGCGCGTCCTACCGACTTTTACCGCACCGATTACAACGACAAGGGATGGAATACCCTGAACGTACCCGGCGTATGGGAATTGAACGGGTACGGCGACCCGATTTACGTTAACGTGGGATATGCCTGGCGGAACCAATTTAAAAACAACCCGCCCGAGGTTCCCGTCGAAAACAACCACGTAGGTTCGTACCGCCGGGAAATTACGGTTCCCGCCGACTGGAAAGGAAAGGAAATATTCGCTCATTTCGGCTCCGTTACGTCCAATATGTACCTTTGGGTAAACGGGCAGTATGTAGGATACAGCGAAGATAGCAAACTGGAAGCCGAGTTCAACCTTACCCGTTATCTCAAGCCGGGTAAGAACCTGATTGCTTTCCAAGTGTTCCGCTGGTGCGACGGTACCTACCTCGAAGACCAGGACTTTTTCCGGTATTCGGGAGTGGGACGCGACTGCTACCTCTACGCTCGCAACCCCCAATACATCGCCGACATCCGGGTAACGCCCGATCTCGACGCAGCTTATAAGGATGCCACTTTAACCGTACAACTTACCTTATCGGGTAAAGCGGCCGGTTCCCAGGTGCAATTAGAGTTGCTCGATAAAGACGGCAAACAAGCGGCAGCAACCGAGTTAAAGGCTACGGGCAAAACGGAAACGGTAATCGCAGTAACCGACCCGGCAAAATGGTCGGCCGAGGTTCCGAACTTGTATACATTGATAACCACACTGAAAGACAAGGCCGGCCGAACCATCGAGGTGATTCCGGTTAAAGTGGGCTTCCGCAAGGTGGAAATTAAAAACGCCCAGTTGCTCGTAAACGGACAACCGGTGTTGATTAAAGGTGCCGACCGGCACGAAATGGACCCGGGAACAGGTTATTACGTATCGCCCGAACGGATGCTCCAGGATATAAAAATCATGAAGCAATACAACCTGAACGCGGTTCGTACGTGCCACTACCCCGACGATAACCGCTGGTACGATTTGTGCGACGAATACGGCATTTACGTAGTAGCCGAAGCAAACGTGGAATCGCACGGAATGGGTTACGGAGAAGAAACGTTGGCTAAAAATCCGTCGTATGCCAAAGCGCATCTCGAGCGCAACCAGCGGAACGTACAGCGCAGCTGGAACCATCCTTCCATCATTACCTGGTCGTTGGGGAACGAAGCCGGATTCGGCCCCAACTTCGAAGCATGCTACCGGTGGATTAAAAACGAAGACAAAAGCCGTCCGGTGCAGTACGAACAAGCGCGCACGGGCGAATCGACCGACATTTTCTGCCCGATGTATTACAACTACGACGATTGCGAGAAATATGCGCAAAGCGATGCCGCCAAGCCGCTTATCCAATGCGAATATGCGCACGCGATGGGTAACTCGCAGGGCAGTTTCAAAGAATACTGGGAGTTAGTACGGAAATATCCGAAGTACCAGGGCGGATTTATCTGGGATTTCGTAGACCAGTCGGCCCGCTGGAAAAATGCCGACGGTGTGGAGATATACGGATACGGAGGCGACTTCAACCGTTTCGATGCTTCCGACAACAACTTCTTGGATAACGGGTTAATCAGTCCCGACCGGGTACCGAATCCCCACATGGACGAGGTCGGCTATTACTACCAGTCGGTTTGGGCTACTCCGGCCGATTTGCAACGCGGCGAAATCAAGGTGTATAACGAAAACTTCTTCCGCGACCTGTCGGGATACTATGCCGAATGGCAATTGCTTGCCGACGGAGAGGTGTTGCAAACCGGTATCGTTACCGATTTGAAGGTGGCTCCGCAGCAAACGGAAACCGTTCGTTTGAACTACGATTTATCGGCTGTTCCGGCAGGAAAGGAAACGGCGTTGAATATCGCTTTCAAGCTAAAAAAAGCGGAAACGTTACTGCCGGCCGGCCATACGGCTGCACACAACCAGCTGATTATCGCTCCGTACGTACCCGAAAAGCTCGTGTTGGCCAACGAAGCCGATTGTGCGAACTGTCCGGTAACCGAGCCCGGAATCAAAACGAACGAGCGGAATTACCTGGTGGTTTCGAACGACCGGTTCACGGCAGAGTTCAGTAAAGAAACCGGATTCCTTACCAAATACGAGGTGAACGGCCGGGATATGCTGGAAACCGGCTACGCTCTTACGCCCAATTTCTGGCGCGCTCCTACCGATAACGACTACGGAGCCGGCTTGCAATCGCGGTATAAAGCGTGGAAAAATCCGGAGTTCAAGCTGGTTTCGCTCAATCAGGAAATGACCGGCGGCATGGCGCAGGTAAAGGCCGAATACGAATCGAAAGCGGTTTCCGCCAAGTTATACCTTACTTATCTGATTAATAATCAAGGCTGCATATCGGTTAATCAAAGATTAGTAGCCGATAAGAACGCCAAGGTATCGCCGATGTTCCGCTTCGGGATGCAGATGCAGATGCCGGAAAACTTCGGACAAATCGAATATTACGGCCGCGGCCCTATCGAAAATTACGCCGACCGGAACAATTCCACCGAATTGGGTAAGTATCGCCAAACGGTAGCCGAACAGTTCTATCCGTATATCCGTCCGCAGGAAACCGGTACCAAAACCGACATCCGCTGGTGGAAGCAACTCGATAAAGACGGCAACGGACTGGAATTCGTAAGCGAAGCGCCTTTCTCTGCTTCGGCTTTGAATTACACTATCGAGTCGCTCGACGACGGCGACCGGAAAGACCAGCGCCATTCGTCCGAAGTTGAGCCGGTTCCTTTCACCAACCTGTGTATCGACAAAGCGCAGATGGGATTAGGCTGCGTAAACAGTTGGGGAACCCTGCCGCTGGAAAAATACATGCTTCCTTACGGCGATTATGAGTTTACGTTCGTAATGAAGCCGGTGCAACATCAGTTCTGATAACCGCCCGGATACAGGATACTCTAAATACGGAGACACGAGGTCACGGATTTATTTCCGTGATTTCGTGTCTCTCTGTTTCCGTAGCGGCAAAGAATGCAACGGAATTATAAACCCCGCTCCCTCCCCGATTGTTGTACTTACAACATCGACAACACAATGCATTTATGGATTGGAGGATACGGAAACTCAAACTGGTCGACGCCCGGCTTTATTTCGTCAGCGCCATCGTGGGCATACTCACCGGTGCGGTAGCCGTTCCTTACCACTACCTGTTGCAGTTGTTTTTCAATATACGCCGCGACTTCTTCGATTCCCATCCGCACTGGTATGTGCATATCCCTGTTTTTTTGGCTCTGTGGGGCGTATTACTGTTTATTGCGTGGCTGGTAAAAAAAATGCCGCTGATTACCGGCGGAGGTATTCCGCAAACCCGCGGTGTGATTAACGGGCGCGTTACGTATAAGCATCCTTTTATCGAATTGATTGCCAAATTTACCGGCGGCGTATTGGCTTTAAGCGCCGGCTTATCGTTAGGACGCGAAGGCCCGTCGGTGCAAATAGGCTCGTACGTGGGCTCGCTGGTATCCAAATGGACGCATATCCTGGCCGGCGAACAGAAACAACTGCTCGCGGCCGGCGCCGGCGCCGGACTGGCAGCGGCTTTCGCCGCTCCGCTCTCGTCGTCGTTACTGGTTATCGAATCCATCGAGCGTTTCGATGCACCCAAAACCGCTATCACCACGCTGCTTGCCGGCATTATGGCCGGCGGCATAGCCAGCATGACTTTTCCTACCAATCCGTACCACCTGATAGATGCGGTGGCGCCGGTGTTATCGGTCGCGTCCCAAATAAAGCTGTATTTGCTGTTTGCCGTAATCGTATCGGTGTTCGGGAAGATTTACTCGGCTATCATCGTTTATTTCAAGAACTTGTATCCGGCTATCAAACAACCGGTACACATCAAGCTGTTTTTCCTGATGGTAATGGCTTATATGCTGTCGCTTACCGTGGTAGACCTTACCGGCGGAGGCGAACAATTCCTGATGATGCAAGCGATGGGCGGCAGCAGCGACCTGACCTGGGTAAGTACCATGATGCTGCTCCACTTCCTGTTTACCGTATTTTCTTTCGCCTCGGGCTTGCCGGGCGGCAGTTTCATCCCCACACTGGTTACGGGCAGCTTGTTCGGCAAAGTATTCGCCTTAATTCTTATCCGTTACGGAATAATCGGCCCGGAAAACGTAAGTTACATCATGCTTATCAGCATGGCGGCCGTATTGATCGCCATCGTACGCACGCCGCTTACGGCCATCGTGTTGATTACGGAAATCACCGGGCATTTCGATGTATTTTATCCGTCGGTGGTGGTGGGTTGCCTTACTTATTATTTTACCGAGCTGCTTCAGATAAAGCCGTTCAACGTTACGCTATACGAAGAAATGATAGAGAAGCCGCCTTTCAAAAACCAGCAACGGGCTACCTTAGCGGTGGAAATCATGAACGGGTCGTATTTCGACGGAAAACAAGTGGATACGCTGCCCCTGCCGGTAGGATGCCGGATTACCGATATCCACCGCGACCGCAAAAACCTCGCTCCGGCCGGGCAAACGTTACTGCCGGGCGACCAGGTAACCATCGAGCTCAACAGTCAGGACATCGAGAAATTGTACGAGCCGCTGGCGAGTATGGCGAATATTTATTAAATTTGCCCTTCCTAAAATCGAAAACGGATGAAACGACTCGGGGTTATTTGCTTCTTTTTACTGTTGCTTTGCCCGCTCGCTGCCCAAACCAGGCTAAGCGGCCAGGCGCAAATCAGCCTGCTTACGGCCGCTCCTTCCGATGAAGAAGTGTTTACCCTGTACGGCCATTCCGCTATCCGGGTAAACGACCCGGAGAATAAAATCGACTGGGTATTCAATTACGGTATCTTCGACTTTCATCAACCCAACTTCATACTGCGCTTTATGCTGGGTAAAACCGATTATATCTTGGGAATCAATAAATTCAACGATTACTTTATCGATTACCAGATGCGGGGAAGCGAAGTAACCGAGCAGGTATTGAACCTTTCGGCCACACAAAAGCAACAGGTATGGGACTATTTATTATGGAACGCACAGCCCGAGAACCGCACCTACCGGTACAACTTTTTTTTCGACAACTGCGCCACGCGACCGCGCGACATTATCGAAAAAGCGGCCGGCGGAGAAGTGCGGTACGCGGTAGCGGATGAAAAGAAAACGTTCCGCGACCTGATTACGCAATGCACCCGCAACCATTCGTGGTACACATTCGGATGCGACCTGGTACTGGGAGCGCCTACCGACCGTACGGCCTCGGTACGCGAAGCCATGTTCCTGCCGGCTTACCTTGAAAACGGCGTAGCGCATGCCTCGGTAACGTTACCCGACGGACAAAACGTTCCGCTCGTAGCCTCTTCGCATACGCTGATAGAGGGAACGGCGGAAGAAGCCCCCGATACCCGCTTCACTCCTTTGGCGGCCGGCATGCTGCTTTTGCTGCTTACCGTAGTTGTTACCGGGATAGAATGGCGCCGGAAAACCTATTTTCGGGCGGTAGACATCGTGCTGTTCGCCATAGCCGGAATAAGCGGGTGCCTGATTTTCTTCCTCTGGTTCGTTTCCGAGCATCCGTGTGTAAACGCGAACTGGAATTTAATCTGGCTGAACCCCGTTGAATTAATTGCCGTGGCCTTGTTTGCAGTAAAAAAGGGAAAGAAAGCTGCATATTGTTATCATTTTATTAACTTTGCAACGCTTACGCTGTTATTAATCGGGTGGAAATGGATTCCGCAACAGATGGAACCGGCATTTATTCCGTACATACTCACCCTTTGGACACGCTCCGGATACGGCGTTTACAGATTTATAAAGAGAAGATAATAACGAATGAGAAAATTATTAACGTCGCTGATTGCCGTGCTGGTGATTTCGAACATTCAGGCACAGCAACCGTCCGCTCCGAAATTGGTGGTATGCATCACGGTGGATCAGCTGCGCGGAGATTATATCGAGTACTTTTACAACACATTCGGCGAAAAAGGGTTCAAACGGTTGTTGAGCCAAGGTATCGTGTACAACAACATCCGTTTCGAGTTTGCCAATGTCGACGAGGCCACTTCGATGGCCACCTTGTTTACGGGCGCCAACCCTTGTTTCCACGGCATTACGGGCAACCGGCGGTTCAATTTTGAAAAAGACAAGGCTTTGTCGTGCCTCGACGACCCCGAATACCTGGGAAACTATACGTCCGACCATTACTCCCCCCGGAACTTATTCAGCTCTACCGTAGGCGACGAGTTGAAAATCGCCTCGAAAGGCAGAAGCGACGTATATGCCGTTGCACCGCAAGCCGAGCAGGCTATCCTTTCGGCCGGACATGCCGCCAACGGCGCCTTCTGGCTCGACAATACTTCCGGTAACTGGGCTACCACCACGTATTATAAAGGCATGCCCTGGTATGTAGACCGCTCGAACAGCGGCGTGGAAGCGCTGCCGGCGCGCATCGGCGCTACGGTATGGGAGCCGCTCATGCCGCTGGCCGATTACCGGGCGTTTCCTTACCTGCTCGACGACCTGCCTTTCCGGTACGCTTTCAACCCGCAGGCAGCCCAATGCTATACAGACTTTAAAACCTCGCCTTTCATCAACAGCGAAGTAACGCGCCTGGCGCTGCAATTCGTCGAATACGACGGCTTCGGTACGCGCGCCTGTCCGGATATGATGTCGGTTACGTATTACGCCGGCAATTACCGGCTCCTGGCCGATAAGGAATATACCCGCGAAATACAGGATACGTATATCCGGCTCGATAAAGACATCGCCACGCTGCTCGACGCCATCGATAAAAAGGTGGGACTGGCCAACACGCTGGTGGTTTTTACCGGAACCGGCTACTACCGGAGCGAAGAAAACTATGCCGACGGACTGGCGGTAAGCCGCGGACAGTTCCATCCCGACCGGTGCGTGGCGCTGCTGAATATGTACCTGATGGCTATCTACGGCCAGAAAAGCTGGGTGAAAGGGTATTACGACAACCAGATTTACCTGAACCGGAAAGCTATCGAGGACGACAAGCTCGACTTGAACGAAATACAAACCAAAGCAGCCGACTTCGTGCTGGAGTTCAGCGGCGTGCAGCATGTTACCACCGACCGGCGCCTGCGCTCGGGTTATTGGAACGAGAATACCGCCGACTTCCGAAACGGCACGCACCACCTGTACCGGGGCGATTTGATTATCGAGCTGCAACCAGGCTGGACCGTTACCGAAGGCAAAGCGAAAACCCAGCCGAACGTGATACGCAACAACGCGGTAATCACGCCGCTCGTATTTATGGGCAACGGGTTGCGGCCGCAACACATCCACCGCGAAGTGAAAGCGACCGAGGTAGCGCCTACCATCACCCACGTATTGAGAATCAGGCCGCCCAACGCCTGCAAGCAAACCCCGCTTTTCGAACTGATTACTCATTGACCGATTTACGAATAAAATAATAACGACATACACTATGGGATTTAATGAATTTATGACGAAGTTGTTCGGCAACAAGTCACAACGCGACCTGAAGGAAATACAGCCGTACGTAGACAAAATCAAGGCGGTATACCCTTCCATTGAAAAACTCTCGAACGACGAGTTACGTGCCAAGACCGACGAGATAAAGCAACGCATCCAGGATTATGTTTCCGCCGAGCGGAAGCAGGTGGAAGACATCCGCAAAAGCGTGGAAGGACTGGAACTGGAAGAGCGTGAAAACGCCTGGGCCGAAGTAGATAAGCTCGAGAAACAGATTACCGACAAAATGGAAACCGTGCTCGACGAATCGCTTCCGGAAGTATTCTCCATCATGAAGGAAACAGCCCGCCGGTTCAAGGAAAACCCGGAGGTACGGGTAACGGCTACCCAGTTCGACCGCGACCTGGCCGCCAAGCACGATTTCGTGGAGATAGACGGCGACACGGCCGTATGGCACAACCACTGGGTTGCCGGCGGTAACGAGATTACCTGGGACATGGTGCATTACGACGTACAGCTGTTCGGCGGCGTGGTATTGCACAAAGGGAAAATCGCCGAGATGGCTACCGGTGAAGGAAAAACGCTGGTGGCAACCCTGCCGGTGTTCCTCAACGCTCTCACGCGGAACGGGGTACACGTGGTAACGGTGAACGATTACCTGTCGAAGCGCGACTCCGAGTGGATGGGGCCGTTGTATATGTTCCACGGGCTGTCGGTAGATTGCATCGACAAGCACCAGCCCAACTCCGACGGACGCCGGCAGGCGTACAACGCCGACATCACGTTCGGTACCAACAACGAGTTCGGGTTCGACTACCTGCGCGACAACATGGCCATCAGCCCCACCGACCTGGTACAACGCAAGCACAACTACGCCATCGTCGATGAAGTAGACTCCGTATTAATCGACGACGCCCGTACGCCGTTGATTATTTCCGGACCTATCCCCCGCGGCGAAGAACAACTGTTCGAACAGTTCCGGCCGAACGTAGAAACCGTTTTCAACGCACAGAAAAACCTGTGTACCAAGTTACTGACGGATGCCAAGGCCAAGATGGCGAGCAGCGACCAGAAAGTGCGCGACGAAGGCTCCCTCCTGCTCTACCGCTCGTTTAAAGGCTATCCGCGCAATAAAGCGCTTATCAAATACCTGAGCGAGCCGGGCATCAAGGCCGCCATGCTCAAAACGGAAGAGTTGTACATGGCCGAGAATATGCGGAACATGCACCTGGTTACCGACGACCTGTATTTCGTAATCGACGAAAAGAACAACAGCATCGAGCTGAGCGACAAAGGTATCGACTTGCTTACCGGTAACACCGACGACCCGCACTTCTTCGTACTGCCCGACATTGCCGCCGAGCTTTCGCAACTGGACAACATGCAGGGAACGGAAGAGGAAATACAAGCTAAAAAAGACGAGATATTAGCCAATTACTCCGTAAAATCGGAACGCGTGCACACCATCAACCAGTTGTTAAAGGCATATACCTTGTTCGAAAAAGACGACGAATACGTGGTGATGGATAACAAGGTAATGATTGTTGACGAGCAAACGGGCCGTATCATGGACGGACGCCGCTACTCCGACGGGTTGCACCAGGCTATCGAGGCGAAAGAACGGGTGAAAGTGGAAGCCGCCACCCAGACGTTCGCCACGATTACGTTGCAGAACTATTTCCGTATGTACCACAAACTGTCGGGTATGACCGGTACGGCCGAAACGGAAGCGGGCGAGTTCTGGGACATCTACAAGCTGGACGTGGTAGTGATTCCCACCAACAAGCCGATTGCCCGGAACGACATGAACGACCGGATTTACAAAACCAAGCGGGAAAAGTACTCGGCCGTAATCGAGGAAATCGTTTCGCTGGTCGAAGCCGGACGTCCGGTACTGGTAGGTACCACGTCGGTTGAAATCTCCGAGTTGCTGAGCCGGATGCTGAACCTGCGGAAAATTCCGCACAACGTATTGAATGCCAAGTTGCACCAGCGGGAAGCCGACATCGTGGCACAGGCCGGTCAGAAAGGCACGGTAACGATTGCCACGAACATGGCCGGCCGCGGTACCGACATCAAGCTGTCGCCGGAGGTAAAAGAGGCCGGCGGTTTGGCCATCATCGGTACGGAACGGCACGAGTCGCGCCGGGTAGACCGCCAGCTGCGCGGACGTGCCGGACGTCAGGGCGACCCGGGCTCGTCGGTGTTCTTCGTATCGCTCGAAGACGACCTGATGCGTTTGTTCGCCTCCGAAAAGATAGCCGGCCTGATGGACCGCCTCGGGTTCAAGGAAGGCGAAGTGCTGGAACACAGCATGCTGAGCAAATCGGTGGAACGCGCCCAGAAGAAGGTGGAAGAGAACAACTTCGGCATCCGGAAACGCTTGCTCGAGTACGACGACGTAATGAACTCGCAACGAAACGTAGTATATACGCGCCGCCGGCACGCCCTGATGGGCGAGCGTATCGGGCTCGACGTGCTGAATACGATATACGATACCTCGAATGCGATTGTGGAGCAGCATGCCGATAACAACGACTACGAAGGGTTCAAGCTGGAATTGTTCAAAACGTTCGCGATGGAATGCCCCTTCACGGAAGAAGAGTTCCGCAACACCAAACCGGCCGACCTGAGCGAAAAGCTGTTCGACGCGGCATTACAGGCGTTCAAGCGCAAGATGGAGCGCCTTACCCAGGTAGCGAACCCGGTTATCAGGCAGGTATACGAAACGCAGGGTGCCATGTACGAAAACATACTGATTCCCATCACCGACGGAAAGCGGATGTACAACGTATCGTGCAACCTGAAAGAGGCGTACGAAACGGAGTCGAAAGGCATTGTAAAGGCTTTCCAGAAATCCATCGTACTGCATACCATCGACGACTCGTGGAAAGAACACCTGCGCGAAATGGACGAGCTGCGCCACTCGGTACAGAATGCCAGCTACGAAAACAAAGACCCGTTGCTGATTTACAAACTGGAGTCGTACAACCTGTTCAAGAGCATGGTGGATACGATGAACCGGAAAACGGCGGCTATCCTGATGCGCGGCCAGATACCGGTACGCGAGCCGGAAGCAGTGCGCGAAGCCGCTCCCGAGCAGAAACAGGACATGAGCCGTTACCGCACGCAAAAAGACGATATGGATGCGCCGGCCCGGCAGGGCGGCGCTCCGCAACAGCCGCCGAAACCGAAGCAGGAACCGGTACGGGCGGAGAAACGGGTAGGCCGCAACGACCCGTGCCCCTGCGGAAGCGGCAAGAAGTACAAGAATTGCCACGGAAAAGGGTTGTAACGAACCTGTAATATACCACACGAAGAAGGCCGTCGCCGGGAAACACCGGTCGACGGCCTTTCTTATTTCTTCCCTGCCGGACGGGAGCGAAAGCGTTTTATTATCCTTACAGGAGGCAAGCGGATTTGCTCAGTAACCTGAGTAACCCGAGGGAGACAACCTGAGTAACGCGAAGGAGATAACCTGCGTGCTTCGACGCAGGTTGCAGATACAAGCCGGAAGAACATTTTTACCGGGTTTAGCCCGGTTTATTTCAGGATGCCGGAAGGGAACGGCCGCTTCTTCTTTCATCAGCCACACACACGCATCTGTGTGCTCATCAGCCAGATACGGATGTTATCCGGAAATTATTCCGGCTTCGTTATTGCGCCCTAAAACTATTCAGCCGTAAGGCGCTCAACACCACCGATACGGAACTGAGCGACATGGCCGCCGCCGCAATCATCGGGTTGAGCAGCGGACCGCCGAAAATATACAAACCGCCCATCGCAACCGGTATGCCGATTACATTGTAGCAAAACGCCCAGAAAAGGTTCCGCTTGATGTTGCGAATCGTGGCATGCCCCAACTTCACGGCCGTATATACGTCGGTAATGCTGTTCTTTACCAGCACCACACCCGCCGATTCGATGGCGATATCCGTGCCCGAGCCTACGGCGATTCCCACATTCGCCTGAGCGAGCGCCGGAGCGTCGTTGATGCCGTCGCCCACCATCGCCACGATTTCGCCGGCCTCCATCAGTTCCTTGATTTTCGCCGCTTTATCCTGCGGCATTACATCCGACAGCACTTCCGTAATGCTGAGGTCGGACGCTATCGCCTGGGCCGTGCGCCGGTTATCGCCTGTCAGCATCACGAGTTTCAAATGCAATCCTTGCAGCAAGGCTATCGTTTGGCGGGTTTCCGCCTTTACCGTATCCGCCAGGGCGATAATGCCGACCAACACCCCGGCATATACCACGAACACCGGCGTTTTCCCCTCTTCCGACAACTGCTCCAACCGCTCCGTCCAGG
Source organism: Parabacteroides sp. (assembly GCA_048468815.1). GTDB lineage: Bacteria > Bacteroidota > Bacteroidia > Bacteroidales > Tannerellaceae > Parabacteroides_B. The sequence goes on along the minus strand of DBGBSM010000226.1, from coordinate 1,793 downwards.
CAGATACTTCTACCCCCTGCCTATCCATATACAGCTTGTTTCCGATGAGCAAGGGTACGCCGTCGAGCTTTCCTTCTATTCCGCGCCCGGTTACGGCGCTAAAAAAAGTAACCGGCGCGAGCGGAATATCCCGGCTCTTCGCCTCGCGCACAATGGCCTCGCCCAACGGATGCTCGGAGCCTTGCTCGGCCGATGCGGCCAAGCGGAGCAGTTCCGTTTCGCCGATACGCGAAGTAGGAATCACATCCGTTACGTACGGTTTCCCTTCGGTAAGCGTTCCCGTTTTGTCGAAAACCACCGTGGTTACCTTATCCATTATCTCCAGCGCCCCGGCGTTCTTAAACAACACTCCGTTTTGCGCCCCTTTCCCGGTGGCTACCATAATGGCCGTAGGAGTGGCGAGTCCTAACGCGCACGGACAGGCGATTACCAACACCGAAACCAGAATCATCAGCGAAAACGCGAACCCTTTTCCGGCAATCAGCCAGCCGGCGCCCGCCAGCACGGCCAGCACCAACACAATGGGTACGAAATAGCCTGAAATTACATCGGCCAACCTGGCGATGGGTGCTTTGGAACCTTGCGCGTCTTCGACCAGCCGGATAATCTGGGAAAGAATCGTATCCTTGCCTACCTTGAGCGTCCGCATCGTAACGAAACCGTTCAGGTTGATGCTGCCGCCTATCAGCTCCTCGCCCGGCGCCTTTTCCACCGGAATGCTTTCGCCGGTAAGCATGGCCTGGTCGGCCAGCGTGGTTCCTTCCGTAATAATGCCGTCGACCGGTACGCGCTCGCCGGGTTTGATACGAACCAGGTCGCCTACCTTTATCTCTTCCACCGGAATCGTTTCTTCCCGACCGTTGCGGATAACCGTTCCGGTTTTGGGGGCGAGGTTCATCAGCTTCTTAATGGCGTCGCCCGTTTTCCCTTTCGAACGCATTTCCAGGTACTTCCCCAGTAATACGAGCGCGATAATGGTAGCGGTCGACTCGAAATACAACCCGTGCACATACGCCAGGTCGCCTTGCAGTATCCTTATAAAAGAGAAGAGGCTGTAACCGAACGAAGCGGTAGTGCCCAACGCGATAAGCGAATCCATATCGGGATGGCCTTTGAACAGGGATGGAAAGCCGGACGTGTAGAACCGGTACCCGACAACCACCACCGGAATACACAACACGAACTGTATCCAGGCGAACAAGGCGGGATGTACGGCCGGGTGGAGCGCTCCGGGAAAAGGAAGCGCGACGCCGTGCAGCATCGGCACCATCGCGATATACAACAACGGCACCGTAAAAACGGCTGCCACGAAAAACTTGATTCGTTGCACGGTCATGGCCCGGCGTTTGCGCAGTTCCGGGTCTACGGCAACAGCCAGGTCTACCGGAGTATACCCGCTTTCGGTTACTACCTGCTTGATGGCTTGGGGCGACGTTTCTTTTTCGTTATACGTAACGGAAGCCTGCTCGGTAGCCAGGTTCACCGCCGCCAGCGAAACGCCCGGCGCTTTATTCAATGCCTGTTCTACCCGCGACACGCAAGCTGCGCAATGCATGCCTTCTATTCCTATTTTTACTGTTTTCATATCTTTCTGTTTCTTTTTCGTTGAAATACGACGGGGGCTTCGCTCGCCGCGAGGCGTCTGCCGGCGGTTATACAATGCAGTCGAACTGCTGTTCGAACTACAGGGCCGGAGCTTTTCAAGGTTGGGCGGGAAGCGGTTGCTCAAACCCGGTGAGTGGTTTGTTCTCTTCCTTTGAACTCCTCTGTGTCTCTGTGCCTCCGTGTTTCGT
>DBGBSM010000225.1:0-27611 GCA_048468815.1 Parabacteroides sp. | reverse complement strand
GTCGGGAAAACAAAGCGAAGAAAAACTGATACATAAAGGGATACGCCCCACGGCCGCCCGGATTCTCATCTTGCAGAAACTGTCGGAGCTTACCTCTCCCGTTTCCTTACTCGAGCTCGAGGGTGCATTGGTTACACTGGATAAATCGACCATTTCGCGCTCGCTGGCCGTACTACTCGAGCACCACGCCATCCATGCGTTCGAAGACGGCAGCGGGTCGACGAAATACGAAATCTGCAAAAGCGAGTCGGACGAGTGCCCCGTCGCGAACCGGCACATCCACTTTTACTGCGAGCTATGCCAGCAAACCGAGTGTATCGAAACGATTAAAATCCCGGTAATCCGGTTGCCCGAAGGGTACGAAATGAACTCGGTCAATTATACCGTAAAAGGCATCTGCCCGGCATGCAACAAACGCCGTACCGAATAGATACGCTGTGTTCCCGCGCCGCCGTGTTTACTTTCGCTGCCGTACGCACCCGCTGTTCCGAATTTAATATTGCCGTAGGAAAAGAAAAAAATAAACCTTATATTTGTATACCCGGAAACGAAACCAAGGGCTGCCCCGGCCTGACCGGACAAGTTTGTTCGCTATCCGGGAGGCGCCCTGTTTCGGCGGCGGGCGTATAAAACCGGTTGCAATGAAAGCAGACAGCGATTTTCCGAAAATAGATATTTCCGACGATTTTATCATCGGTACCGACATCAATATCGAAATACTGAACCTATACCGGAATTATCCGTGCCGCCTCAAGGCGGAGATTTTCGTTTTTTGCCTGGAAGGATATATCGAAGCATCGATCAACCTGAACGAGTATCAAATCAAACCCAACGATTTCGTTACCCTGTTACCGGGAAGCATTATCCAGATAAAAAAGGTGGAAGGGAACCTGCGGCTGTTTATCATCGCGTATTCGTCGGAATTTATCGGCCATTTCAATATGATCGAATCGACCCGCGACATGATTCAGATTATCCGCGAAAACCCGGTATTGCCGCTTCCGGAAAAGATGGTGGAGTTGTTTCAGGATTACTTTACGCTGATTAACAAGGTATACCAACAAAACCTGTTGCCCAAGATACCGGTGTTTTACAAGAATATCCTGCACACCATTTTTTACGCTATCGGCGAAATATATAAACGCCGGCCGTGGAAAACCGCAACGCTTACCCGGAGCGAGGAAATATGCAAAAAACTGGAATTGCTGATTATGGAGTCGTACACGAAAGAGCGGAATGTCGCATTTTACGCCGCCAAGTTGGGCATCACGCCGCAACACCTGAGCAACACCGTGAAGCAGACTTCCGGAAAGAATGTATCGGAAATCATTACCCGCTACGTGATTACGGATGCGAAAGCGCAGCTCAAATCGACCGACCTGTCGATTCAGGAAATAGCCTATTCGCTCAATTTCCCCAACGCCTCCTTCTTCGGCAAATACTTCAAGCGCGAAACCGGCCTTACCCCCCTCCAATACCGCAACAGCAAATAGCCCGGCAGCCGAAAAAGCACAGAGCCACGGAGAATCGATCTACTCCTTCCCTCTGTTTCTTACTTGTGTGCGCTCTTATAAACCTTATTTTTTAGCTATACTTATTTTATAGCCTGTTGGAGAAATTTCCGTAACGATTCGGCATTCAACCAAACCTATTTTTCAGTTAAAATAGTTGGTAAATCCAACTAAACAGTGTATTTTTGTATCAGTAGAACCCACCAAGCCTCTTTACAATGCTCAAATCGGTGGGTCGTTTTATTTATATACCGGATGAAAACACACTATGAAAAAACATGCCTGACCTATAGGCAACACCTTCATCTCCTTAAAGAACACGGATTAGTTATACCGGACGAGTTAAAAGCAGAAGGATATTTAATGAATATCGGATACTTCAGACTGAATGCTTACTTCTATCCGCTTTTAGAGATTCCAAAAGAAAAGCTTGTTTTCAAAAAAGGATCGACTTTCAAACAAGTTTGGGATTTGTATCGTTTCGACCGTAAACTGCGAATATTGCTATTCAATGAAATCGAAAAAATAGAAATAGCTATCCGCAGCCAAGTTACAAATCTCGCCGGTTTACAATTCGATAACTTGTTTTGGCTTACGGATAAGAACAATTTTGTCGATAAGAACAAATTCGAAGGCATACTGTCCATCATTGAAAAAAAAGCAAAGAATTCAAGAGAAGACTTTATCTCTCATTTCAAAAAAACTTATCTCGAACCGTATCCGCCAGCTTGAAAAGTTAGAAAAGTTGCTTGCCGCTTATCCGTCAGTCGACCTCCGGGCAATGGGGTTTCCTGATAATTGGAAAGAAGAAAAACTCTGGCGATAATCAAACGGAATATTCCGTTTGTTCGGAAAGGAGCACGGATGCTTCACTTCCTACTCAATCCTACAAAGAACCCTCCCCCTTCTTCTTATACTGCAACGGACTCACCCCGAACCTCCCTTTAAAGCACCGGCTGAAATATCCGGGCGACGAAAAACCCAGCCGGTACGATATTTCGGCCACCGTAAGCTCGTTCGGCTCTATCAGGAGCGCCGCCGCCTTCTTCAGCTTGATATGCAAGATAAAATCGTTCGGCGTAAGCCCCGTAATCGACTTGATTTTGTTGAACAACTTCGTACGGCCGATTCCCAGCTCGCGGCTCCAAATCGTAATATCGAACGAGGGATTATCCAGGTTCTCCCCGATTACTTCCACCGACCGGCTCAGTAACTCCTGGTCGAGCAAGTTCGTAGCCAGCTCGTTCACCTCTACATCCGGCACACTGCAAAAACGGCGTTGCAGTTCCCGTTGCGTTTTAACGATATTGTTGCACTTCAACAGCAAATGCTCCAGGTTGAAAGGCTTCGAAATATAATCGTCGGCGCCGCACTTCAACCCCTCGGAGCGCTGTTCCTCCAACGAGCGGGCCGTAAGCAGGATAACCGGGATATGCGACGTTTCGATGTGCTTTTTCAATTGCAGGCACATCTCCGTACCCGACAAACGCGGCATCCGGATATCGCTCAAAATCAGGTTAGGCATACACGTATGCGCCAGCCGCAAGCCCTCTTCCCCGTCGTGCGCTTCCACCACCCGGTACACCGGCGCGAAAGCCTCCTTCAGCAAATTCAGCAAATCGGCGTTATCTTCTACGATTAAAATCGTATGGTTCTTTTCTCCTTCTTCCGTCGTTTCCGGTACCGGTTCCGGAACTTCCAGTTGCACCCGGACATGTACCACCGGAACCGGCCCCGCCGATTTTTCATCCGGCTGCAAATGCGCATCGCCCAACGGCAATGCGATCCGGAAACACGTGCGGTTATCCCCGCTATCCACCGTAATCCGCCCCTTATGCGAGTCGACGATTCCCTTGCTCAACGCCAGGCCGATGCCGCTACCCGGCAATTCGGCCGAAACCGATAAATTATCCGCTTGGTAAAAACGGTCGAAAATACGCTCGCGGTCGGCCGGACGGATTTCCGACCCTACGTTCGTTACCGTTACTTCGGCCATGCCCTCTTTTGCAGCCAGCGACAATAATACCTCGCCGTTTTCCGGCGTAAACTTGAACGCATTCGACAACAAATTATAAAAGACCTTCTGCATCTGTACCGTATCGAACCAAACCTCGAACGGCTCTTCGGGATGTTTGAACTCATACTTTATCGCTTTCGACCGGGCGTAATCGGTAAAAGCGCCGTATATCTCTCCCAGGAAAGCGTTCAGGTCGTTCCGGCTCGCTTTGATAACGAGCTTGCCATTTTCTTGTTTCCGGAAATCCAGCAACTCGGTAATCAATTCTTGCAACCGCAACGTATGCTTCTTTATCCGCGACAGCTTGACCCGGTTACCCGCCGAGAGCGAGCCGGATGCCTGCATCATTTCCAGTTGGGTGGTAATCAGCGTAAGCGGCGTACGGAACTCGTGCGAGATATTGGTAAAAAAGCGCAGCTTCGCCTGGTTCAGTTCTTCTATCCGGAGCTTTTCGCGGTGTTCCATTTCGAGCGAAGCCCTCAACAAGGCGCGGCTCTTGTTCACCCGTACCCACCATCCGAGCAATCCCCCGATTATCAGGATATACACTACCCAGGCATACACCGAGGCATAAAAAGGAGGCGTTACCACTACCCGGATCGAAGCCGACCGGGCCGGATCGTTCGTTTCGCGTACCGTAAACGTATATTTTCCGGGAGGGAGCGAAGAATAGGTCAGCGTTTTGAAAGGCGTTTGCACCCAGTACGAATCGAATCCTTCCATCCGGTACTCGTAGCCGGAATACGACGACGAGGCGTAATCGGACGAAGCGAAAGTAAACGTTACGTTGTTCTGGTCGTAGTTGAGCCGCACCTCGCGGGCATACGAAACGGCGCACGACAGGATTTCCGGGTCGGTTTGCGAAGTAACCGGCCGGTTATTCACCGAAAGGGAAGAAAAATACACCGTGTAATCCGTGTTTTTCAGTCCCAGATCGTCTTCGCAAAGCGAAATCAACCCGTACATTCCTCCCACATATATTTCGCCCGACGACGGCGACACATACAAACCGCTGTTCGGAAGCAACCCTTTCAGCGGAAAATTCTTTCCGAGCCGGATGTGACGCGCCTCGCCCGTAGCCGGTTCGAACAGCGTAACGCCCTTGTCGGAAGTAATCAGTAAATTGCCACGCCGGCTAAAAGCCAGGTTGTAACATATATCGCTCAACAGCGGAGAAGGCGAAGCATCGCTCCAGGGAACCGCAAACCGGCCCGACGAACGGTCGTACCGGAAAATACCCGAGCCGAGCGTAGCGATATACAAATCGCCCTGCTTATCGCCCCTTATGCAGATAACCGGACTACCCGGCACATCCTTTTCTTTCCCGGGATAACCGTACTCCCGTATTTCCTCGCTTTCGAGGTCGATGGAGAACAGGCCGTCTTGCACGAACGAAACCCATAATATTCCGTCCGCATCGATATACACGGCGCGAATCAACCGGGCCGTCTGTTCCCGGACGGCAGCCGAGCGGAACAACGGCGTAACGGCCAACGTTTCCCGGTCGACCCGGAACAAGCCGTCTTGTGTAAGTACGACCAAGCCGTTTTTATACGGCAAAATATCCTGGATAATCTGTCGGCCTACCGTACTCAGGCTCGCTTCGCCTATGCGGCGCGTACGGTTCGTTTGCCTGTCGTACACCAGCAAGCCGTCTTTAAACGTTCCGATAAACAACCGGTTGGCTGTGGTATCGTACCAAAGCGACTTGACGGTACGGTGGGAAAGCAGGTTATCGTCGAACGGTAACGTTTCGATTTTCCGGGTACGTTGGTTCAGGGCGCTGATTCCGCCTCCTTCGGTTCCGATATAGAGGTTTCCGGCGCTGTCTTCGCTCATTTTTCCCACTACCGTTCCGTTGAGCGATTCCGCGCCGAGATTACCGGAGGGATAAAACCGGTATCGCTCTACGGACGGATTCACATAGCTCAGGCCGCCGTAATAGCTGCCTACCCACATCGTTCCCTGCCGGTCTTTGTAAAGGGCGTACACGGAGTTATGGCCTAAGGTGTAATCGGCGCGCCGGTCGTGCCGGAGGTACGAGCAAGCGAGCGTAACCGGATCGGTTACCGTAATGCCATCGTACGTGCCGATCCAGATAGCGCCCGTATCGTCTTCCTCGAAACAGCGGATATTGTTATCGGAAAGCGCGTATCCGGGACGGCCTTCTTTCGCGAGTTTTTTCACTGTTCCGTCCGGATAGAGCACGGCTACGCCGGCGGCGCCCGTGCCGATCCATAACCGGTTGCCCGAATCGCGGAACAAACAAGTTCCGTCCGGAACATCGGCTATCCGGGAAACACCGGCCGACCGGACATCCACCCGGTAGACTCCGCACGAAGCGGCTACAAACAAGGTATCTTCATTCAGGGGAAAGAGCGCCCGAACGGTACAGGATGCAGGCAGAACGCCTATCTCGGTATGCAGGCTGTCGGAAGGAACATACGCATAAACCCGCTGGCCGGAAGCATAATACAGCCGGGTGTGTGCCCAGGCAATCGCTGTAGCTTCTATCCCTAACGGACGAAAAGTTTCTTCCCGCAAATTATAGGCAATCAATTCTTTATCCGCCAATAAATAGAGGGTATTTCCGGGTTGACCGCAGATAGTGCGTACATTGAGGTCTTTTCCCGAACCGGTATACCGGCTCATGTCGAAAACTTCCACCGAAGTGCCGTCGTATTTATTCAACGTACTGTTCCCGAACCAGATTATTCCTAAACTGTCTTGCCAGACAGAAATGGCCGATAATTGCGACAAACCCTGTTCCCGCGTGATGTGTTTGAAATAAACTTCCCGGGCGGAAAGTACTGCCGTAAAGAACGAAAAGAGAAGTATCAGCTTGATTTTCATGGATTAAACAGGTTAGATTCGAGGTAACGAGCTACTATCCCGGAAAAATCCGGCTCCTGCTTTTTTCAAGTATGCAGGGAGTATAATCGGAAAGAACGCACGACGAGGGCGGTAGGAATAAGGTTATTTTTTGCATAAGAAACCAACGTTTATTATGCAAATATAATTATATTCTTCCGAAATACGGATTTATAAGAAAAATTATACATCAACCCCTTCTTTTTTAGCACGATAAGCAGCTGGAAGCCGAACATGCCGCCGGCTCGGAATCATCCTTTTTCCGGCGATTTCCGACCGCACAATAAACGTTGGTTTTTAGAGCAAGCCGATTAGAGCTTCCGGAATAACAAAGAAATGGCAAGAGAGTACCGGGTACCCTCTTGCCATTCTTTTCACCATCCGCTTCTCGTTCCGTCCGCCTGTTCCTCCGTATCTTTTCCGTTCCGGTGCAAAGCGGGTACGACTTCAGCTCTTTATTTTTCCCAGGGCTTATTATTTATATGCATTCCCACGTTCCGGTACCATTCGAAAAGTCCCTTTTCTTCCAGCCGGCTTTGCAACCGCCGCACGTCGATATTCCGCACGCCTGTTTTACAAAGCGCCGCCATAGCGGCCGCCGTACCGGCCGCTTCGCCGATAGTAGAGCAAATCGGCTGTACCCGGTACGAGCTCATCGCCAGGCGCGTACCGCTGATAATGCGGCCGGCCGTAAGCAACCCTTCCGTTCCGAGCGGTACGAGGCTCCGGTAAGGGATACCGTACGGCTTTACGCCGTTTTTTATTTCCGGGTCGATTTTCATCCCCCACGGGTCGAGCGAATACCAGGCATCCGCCACTTTATCGTCGGGCATCACGCCGTTCAACACATCGTCGACCGTAAGCACATACTCGCCCCGGATGCGGCGACACTCCCGGATTCCCATCTTGGGCGCCACGTGGGTGGCATACCCGGCTTCGTTCAGCGCCCGGAACTGCGGCTCCAGTTGCACCATCGCCTGGCGGTGCGCTTCGGCCACCAGTACCGGGTCGGTCGTATCGGCGCATTCTACCGTAGCCCCCCAATGCAGGTAAATACCGGCATCCTTGCGCCGGAACTCCGCTTCGGTTTGCTGGGTAGCCCATTTCTCGTGGTCGTGGTCGAGTACGCCCGTACGGAACAGCTCCCGCGGAAACTCCGCGTCGCTCCGGGTACGCTGGCTGATATACATCAAGGTGCACGGCTGTACCTTCCCGTCGCTTTTTTCCAGGCCGATGCTTTCGTTGAAATCTTTCCGGGCATCGCTGCCGTAAAAATAAGTACATCCCGCCTTAGCCGACACCAGTCCCGTACCGGTAGCGTCGATGGTTACGGGCGCTTCTATTTTCTGGAACACCCCTTGCCGCATCACGCAAACGCCCGTTACCCGGTTCCGGTTTACCTCGGGCGCCACCAGCACGTCGACGACCGGCGAGCCGCACATCAACGTAAGATTTTTCTCCGCCCGGATAAAATCGGTTTGCACCCGGGCGAACGCCGACGGCAGCCACCAATGCTGTTTGTTGTCCCAACCCCAGTTACCAACCGTTTTACTGGGCGTGATACTCAGCGAATGGTCGCGGTTCAACCTCCGCACCATATCCATATACAGCCCCACGCGGGGAGCGCCGCACATATAAGTAACGTACATATCCACCGGCGCACCGCCCGGCAGCATGTCTTCTTCCAGCAAAATCACTTTCGCCCCTTCGCGGGCCGCAGCAACGGCAGCCGGAATTCCGGCCGCACCGGCGCCTACCACGATTACATCGCATTGCAACGCGGGGTAACGGTACTGCCGTTCCTCCTTCGCCTGTACCGTACCGGCTGCAACAGCCTGCGGAACCGACGGCAAAACGGTACACGCCACGCCGGCACCCATCCCTTTCAGGAATTGTCTTCTATTCACTGTCATTTCGTTTGCTTTTTTTGTTTCAGACCATCGAACAGGCCTTGCGCGGCCAGCTTTTTCCGTAACTCTCCCATGTCGAGCGAACGCAATCCGGTACGACGGAGCGCCGCCATAGCCGCGGCCGTTCCGGCAGCCATCCCGATATTGGAACAAATCGGTTGCACCCGGAGCGAGCTGTGGGCGATGCGCGTAGCGCTGATAATCCGGCCGGCGGTAATCAGCCCCTCGGTTCCGAGCGGCAGAAGCGAACGGTACGGAATCCCGTACGGGCCGATGTGTTTCATCGCATCCGGCAGTTTCATCCCCCATACGTCGAGCGCATAATGGGCGTGCGCTACCGTATCTTCCGGGAACACGCCGTTAATCAGGTCGGTAGCCGTAAGCACGTATTCCCCTTTGATACGCCGCACCTCACGCACGCCTAATTTCGGCGCCAGGTGAACGGCATAACCCGCCCGGTGCAAAATGCCCATATTTTCGCGCAATTTCTCGAATGCCTGTTGTTGCGCGTTCGCCAGCTCCAACGGGTCGCGGGTATCTTGGCAATATACGGTTTTCCCCCAATGCAGGTAAATGCCTGCGTCGCGGCGAATCATATCCGCCTTGTCGTCTTTCGTTACCCACCGGTCGAGATTGTCTTCCACCTGGCTGCCCCCTTTCAGCAAATCGACCGGGAAAACGGCGTTCCGTTTAATCCGCTCGCTGATGAACATCCAGGTACACGGCTGCACTTTCCCGTCGGAAACTTCCAGCCCGACCGGCTCGTTGTAATCGCTTTTCGCCTCGCTGCCGTACATATACTCGCAGCCCGCCAAGTCGGCTACCAGACCGGTTCCCGTGGCATCTACCGTTACCGCCGCATCCACGTCCTGGTACTCGCCGTTGCGCAGAATCCGCACGCCGGTTACCCGGTTGCGCACCCCGTCGGCTTTTACCGATACGGCTACCACCGGCGCTCCGCACAATAAGGTGATATTCGGCTCCTGCGCCAGCATGCCGTAAATTACCTGTGCGTACGAGCCGGGAAGCCACCAGTGGTTTTTCCCGTCGTTTCCGGCCTGCCCGAAAGTGGCGCAGGTGCTTCCGCCTATCGGATAGCGGGCATTCAACTGCTGTACCATTTCCCGGAACACCCCGACGCGGGGATTTCCGCAGACAAAGGGTACGTACATATCCACCGGCGCACCGCCCGGCATACTGTCTTCCTCTATCAGTATCACGTTGGCGCCCTGCCGGGCGGCGGCAATGGCTGCCGGAACCCCGCCGGGCCCCGCACCTACCACAGCCACATCGCACTTCAACCGGGGGTACTTCGACGGGCGCGCCTGTTTTCCGCTGCTTCCCGGCGACAAACATCCCTGGAGCACCGAGGGAGCGAACAGCCCCAACAGGGCGCCTCCGGCCAACCGGGTTAGAAAATCCTTTCTGTCGTTTTTCATCTCTGCTTTTTGTTTTTTCGTGTTTCTCAATATCCCGGATTCTGGTACATGCCGGCTTTATTCTGCGAATTGTCTATCTCGTACTGCGGAACGGGAAGCAGGTAATTCTTGTCCGGGTCGAAATTCGTTTTCAGGTTATCGGCCGCGTTGCGGGCTTGCAGGAAGTGCTCGAACATACCGGTGCGCGCCAGGTCGTGACGCCGCCAGAACTCGAAACACAGCTCGCGCGCCCGCTCTTTCATCAACTCCTCGAACGTAAGCGACTCGGCGGTGTAGTTTTCGAATCCGGGAGTTTCCGCCTCCGTCACCGGCGAGCCGTCCGGCTTCAATCCGCGCGCCCGTTGTACGAGCCGGTTTACGGCTTCCAGCCCCGAGGACTTTACTTTTCCGCCGTTCAGCGCCATTTCGGCCTCGGCATACATCAACAGCACGTCGGCGAAGCGGAGGGCGATGATGTTGTTCGGGCAGTTGGCATAATTATACTGCATCGGATAATCTTTCCAGCTTTCGCCCCAACGGTATTTCGTAGCCGAGCTGTAATTCACCAACTTGGCATTGTTGTTAAGCGTATAATCTTTCGCCGCCGGCGTATTCTTGATGCCGGCCAGCGTAGCGATGGACTCGATTTTGAGCGGCACGCCTGTTTTGGCATCGTACCGCAGAATGGAATCTTTCACATTCCACTCCTTCCGCTTGTCGTATTTCCAGTTTTTATAGTACCCGCGGAACGAAGGCACGCTGTTCAGGTTGAACGAACCGCCCCAGCAGCAGTACCGCCAGCCGCCGGCCGTTTGGGAATAGCCGGAATGTACCAGCCCCATTTCTTTCGACCACTGCGTGCCGTACGGCTCGGTAGCGCTGAACTGGATTTCCCAAATGGATTCTTTGTTCGAATTTTTGTTTTCTATCCGGAATACCTCTCCGTACTCGGGTAACAGTTCGCGGCCGCTGGAAGCGATGACTTCGCCCAACAACGCATACGCTTTCCCGTACAAAGCCTCGGCCGTTTCGTCGATTTTAGCATATCCGGCCACTTTTCCGGCATTCTTCGCCGAGGCCATCGTGAGATATACTTTGGCCAGCAGCGTTTTGGCCGCCCAGTGATTGGCGTGGCCGTCGGTGACTTCGTTCGGGAGTATGCCGTCGGCAGCGGCATATTCCAGGTCGTCCGTAATCAACTTATATACGTCGGCCAACGGGGAACGGCCCACCGTATAATCGAACGACTCGGTTTTCTCTTTCACGACGGGCAGGTCGCCGAACATCTGCACCAGTTGGAAGTACGACCAGGCGCGCAGGAAACGGGCTTCCCCGATACATGCCTTCCGGTCTTTCTCCGAAATATCGGTTATTTTGTCCGCCGCGTCGAGCACCACGTTCGTCCGCCCGATCACAAAGTAATACCGGGCCCAGAACTCGCCTATGCACCCTTCGGTGGACGTATACGTATACCGGTCGACGGCGCTCCGCACATTCGTATTCGTGGCCCGGTAGCAAAGTTCGTCGGTACCGATCATCGTGAGAAAAATCGGCGTATCCGTATTGATTACATACAGGTTGATAATCCCGGCATACATGCCTACCACGCCGGCTTTCAGGGTTTTGGAATCCACAAAGTAATTCTCGTCGGTATATACCGAGTCGGGTTCTTCTTTCAGGAAGTCGCACGAAGTGCCCAGCAGCCCCCATGCCCACATTCCCCATACGATTGCATACAGGTAGTTAAATCTTTTCATCATTCGCTCCTTTCCTTATTAAAAACGTACATTCAACCCCAGCGAGAAGGCCCGCGACCGGGGATACGACCCGAAATCGAGCGCCGGCATAATGTCACCGATACCGCCCTGCCGGGTATTTACTTCCGGGTCGAACCCGTAATACTTCGTCCAGACGAACAGGTTCTTGCCGGTAACGAACAGCTTCAGCCCGTTGAGGCGCAGTTTCGCCAGGGCGCGCTTGCCGAATTCGTACGACAAGGTAATGTCGCTCAACCGCAGGAACGACCCGTCTTCGATAAATTCCGACAGGCAATAGTTCTCGGCCGCGCCGCCCGGCAAGCGGTAATTCCCGGCGGGATTTCCGGCATCCGCCAGGTTCCCGCCCGAATCGTACAAGGCAGGCGAATACGCATCCAGCAAGTGCCGGGTCTGGTTGTAGATTTCGCGTCCGGCATCGAGGGTGGCCAAGTTCGCATTGAACACGTCTACCCCGTAACTGTATTGGAAAACGGCGCTCAAGCCGAACCCTTTGTATCCGGTGCTTACCGAGAAACCGCCCGAAAAATCGGGTTCGCCTTTCCCCAGCACCGTTTTATCTTCCGAGGTCACTTTATGGTCGCCGGTTACATCCACGAACTTGTGGTCGCCCGGACGGATATTCGCTTTCTTGACCGAAAGCACCTCGTAATCGTCGGGCAGCGCGTCGATTTCGGCCTGCGACCGGTATACGCCGTCTACCCGGTAGCCGTACCACTGCCCCAACGGCTGCCCTTCGCGTATCATCACGACATTTCCCGAGCCGGAAATCACCTTCGGGTCGAAATACATCTCGCCGCCGGGAATATTCAATACCTTGGAGCGGTTGAACGAAATATTCACATCGGCATTCAGGTAAAAATCGCGCGTATTCACCAATTGCCCGGCCACGGTAAGCTCGATACCTTTGTTTTGGATATTCCCCACATTGGCCCAGGCTTTCTTGTAACCCGAATAATACGGGGCGTTCCGTTCCAGCAACAAGTCTTCGGTTTTCTTCAGGTACGCATCCGCCGTTACGGTAAGCCGGTTATCGAAGAACCCGACGTCGAGGCCGGCGTCGTACTGCAACGTGGTTTCCCACTTCAAGTCGGGATTGTTCGGACGGTCGAGGGCTACGCCGTAATTCGGCTTGTCGCCGTTCATCGGGGCGAACGCGGTGGAAAGCGTCGACAGCGTACGGAAAGCCGGAATGGCCGTGTTTCCGCTCCGCCCTACGCTCAGGCGCAGTTTCAGGTTGCTGAACACATCCAGCTTTTTGATAAACGCTTCCTCGTTGATACGCCATGCGATAGCCGCCGACGGGAAATACCCCCATTTGTTGTTGTCGCCGAAGCGCGAAGAGCCGTCGGCCCGCATGGTAGCCGTAAACAGGTAGCGGTCGCTGAAATTGTACTCGGCTCGCCCCAGGAACGAAAGCATCTGGTACGGATTGCGCGCGTTGTACGACTCGGGAACAATCGGCGAGGTACCCTGTCCCATCGCGTTAGCGCCTAACGTTTCCACGGTAAAATTCTGATTCTCGGCCTGCAAATAGTTATCGGTGGTTTTCTCCACCGTCATCCCGCCCATCAGTTTGAGTTGATGCTGCTGCCGGATGGTGGTACGGTAATATACCAGGTTCTCGTTCATCAGCCGGGTAACCGACGCACGCTCCTGTATGGCCCGCCCGTTTTGCTTTACGCCTTGCGAAACGGTCTTCGGATAGTACGTTTTGTTTTCGCTGTTGTTGTACACGTAGGTGCCGGTTATCCGCACCAGCCAATGCTTGTCGATGGCATAATCGAGCCCGATATTGGCCGTGAGGTTGTGGCGGAAGCGGTCTTTGGTGATGTGCTGCGCCTGGTAGTACGGGTTGCTGCTTACGTTCGGCATCGTTTCGTCTTCGTTCTCCTGCACGTCGTTTTCTTCGATTCCTTTGAGCGGCATCTGCCGGAGCATGCTGGTGGTTACTCCGTCGGACGAGCCGGTGGCTATCCCGTCGTAACCGGCGCGGTTGGCAGCCAGGTTTACGTTCAGCTTGAACTTCTTGTTCAATTGCTGCTCCAGGTTGACGCGTCCGGCGTATTTTTCATATCCGCTGTATACCACGATACCTTGCTGGTTGAGGTAATTCCCCATCACCGAGAACTTGGTGGTTTCGCTTCCGCCCGATACGTTGACGCGGTATTCCTGAATCAGCGCATTTCGGAACATGGCATCCTGCCAGTCGGTAGACGTGGTATCGGGGCTGGCGTACGACTTGTAATCCAGGTAAGGATTGTCTTTCAGGATGCGCCAGTAATTTCCCTCGCCCGGCGCGGGGGAATCCGTATACACCTCGTACAACGGGTCGTTCTTCATGGCGTCGGTCATTTTATCTTTCGGCACATACTGCAACGCCGACTGGTACTTCATCCGCGCATACTCGGCCGAGTTCATCATGTCGTACTTCCGGGCGGCCTGCTGGAACCCGAACGAAGCGTATAAATCCACCCGGGTTTTTCCGGTATGCCCTTTCCTGGTGGTGATAATCACCACTCCGTTCGCGCCGCGCGAGCCGTAAATGGCCGTACCGGAAGCGTCTTTCAGTATTTCGATGGATTCCACGTCGCCCGGGCTCAGGTCGAGCGCATCTTCGCAAATCACGCCGTCGATTACATAGATAGGCGTACTGCTGGCATTCACCGAGCTGGCGCCCCGGATGCGGATGGTAAACTCCGAGCCCGGCGTACCGTCGTTCTGGGTAATCTGCAACCCGGCCGCTTTTCCTTTCAGGGCGTCTTCCACCGAAGTAATCACCCGGTTCGACATCGCTTCTTTCGACACCGACGAAACGGCGCCCGTCAAATCCGACTTCCGCACCTGGCCATAGCCGATTACCACCACTTCGTCGAGCGCCTGCCGGTTCTCGGTGAGGGTTACGTCGATGCGGGCGCGGTTATTTACCGCCACTTCGGCCGGGAGCATGCCCACGTACGAGAATACCAGCACCGTTCGGGGGGCATTCGCCCGAATCGTATACAATCCGTCCGCATCGGTAACGGTACCGGTACGGGTGCCTTTTATTACAATCGACACGCCCGGTAACGGTTCGCCGGACTCGTCGGTTACTTTTCCGGTTACCTGCCGGGCGTTTCCCTGGGCGAAAATACCGGATGCGAGGCACATCCAAAATACCGTGAAGAAGAGTTTCTTCCAGGGGTTGTTCACCTTTTTCCTTCGAGAGAAGGAAGTTTGTTTTTCATCTTCCGCTTTCATTTTCCATTTTCATTAGATTTCCGTATAACAAGCTGTACAAATATAGGCCGTAAGCCTTTCAAAGAAGTTAACCTACAGGTTAAAAGATACTTGCATTTATTTATCGGTTCGCTGGGAGAGGGATTTCACTACCCGTTCCGTAGCCGGTTTATCCTGTTCCATACGCAGGCGCCATAACAATTCCTCTATCGGTACCACCCGGATAGCCTCGTCCAGCCGTTCGCGACACCACCATACCGGGGTAACGCCGCGCACGCCTGCGCTTCCTTTCGGCGCCACGTCGAATATGTTGCCTTCCGCATCCCGGCCGAAACGCGACCAGGCATGTACGATGGTCCATCCGAAGCGGCTTCCGGGAGCGCCTTCTTTTACTTCGTCGTTAATATAAGCGGCCACCTGTTGCGGGTTGCCCGAGCCGGGCGCGTCGAGCGACGCCCAAAGCTGGGTTTTCGCCGTGAGCACGGGAATTTGCCGTCCGTTTTTACCGGACGCCCAGAACACGTTTCCTCTCCCGCCGTTGTACGGAACGTACTGCACGGCAATCATCCCGGCGATAGTTTCCAACTCTTCCGCGAAGATGCGGTAAGCGTGCTGCGCGGCCTCCGAGCGTACATCGCGGCAGATAAAACCGAACACCCGGATACCGGTTCGTTGCAAATGCGCATGGACGATACGGGCGAAACGGCGGAGCAATTGGTCGCGCCCGGCCCGTTTGGCGGCGAAGAGGTCGGGATAATAATAGCCGCCTCCGTACTCGACGACCGAGGTATGCGGCGGTTGCGAGGCGGCCAGCGCGTGCAGCACGTCGGGCGCCGCCATCGAGAGGTTCGCCGCGCAGGTGGTGAATGACATCGGCAACCGGCTGTTATAGGGGTTCGCCCAGTAATCGGGGCTGCGGATGAACCCGCCGAACGTCCATTGCATATTGTCGCCGTCGCTCATCACGAAGGCGTGGCAGGGCGCTTTGTTTTCCCAGTCGACGGCTTGCAAATCGAGCGACTCGAACCGGGCGGGCGCGGCGTTGCCGGGAACCGACAGGAGGGGGAGGTTCATGCACCAGTCGGAAGCGGTATTGATTAATCCCCATTCCGAGCAGGGCGCTATATGCTCGAACTCCGGCCCGCTGTTCCAGCCTACCACCGGCGAGAGGGGCGCTACCCATTCGAGGAGGGTATCGAGCAGGGAATCCACGCCGTAATAGAGCATCGCCCGGTGGGCGATGGCGTAATCGCGGTTGTTGCCGGTCGCCGGGTTCGCCAGCACGATTAACCGGTTATCGAGCTGTGCTTTGACCTGCTCGAACCACTGCCGGTCGAGCCGGACGGTGCTGGCATCGTACAGCTTGGCAAGCCCTAACGCTTGCGCCTGTTTTTCCTGCGACTTGTCTACCAGCACGCCTTGCCGGATGCCGGCTTGTACGGTGGCGGCGTTGACCGAGTTGTCGTTGCGGCGGCTATCGTACAGCACGTATCCTTTTACGATGCCTTTTTCGCGGTACCGGCGTACGAGGGCCCATACGTCTGCCTCGCCGCTTTCGACGGCTCCGGTACGTTTCACCAACGCCTTATAATATATACGGTAGTCGGGCAAGCGGGTTTCGATCCAAACGCCTTCATCGCCCGTACCGGCATTCAGGGCTTGCGCCGCCAGCCCGGAGAGCGATTGCGCCAGGTTCATTTCGCGCACATCCGCCGGGTGGGTAAGGGTACACCTGAGTATATACCGGGGGCATTGTTGCTCGGGCCACCAGCTGGGTTGCGCCGCAGCGGCGTTGCCGGTGCCGAAGAGGAGGAAGCCGAGGGCGCAGAGCAGGTGCTTCCGTATCGTTTCGTGTGTTTTCATTTAACGGGTGGTTATTGTTATCGGGTTCGAAAATAGGATGGGGGTGATAAAACGGGGGTTAATATCCGGGTTAACGGCGTTTCTTTTTTATTAACCCGAGGGGAGAATGGTGTTCGCTCGCTGCGAGGGCGTCGACCGACGGATTCGTTTCTTTTTCGGAAGAAACGAAGGTAGAAAAGGCTTTCTTTGCGAAGGCAAGCTTTTCTTCCTACCGGGCCGGTTTAGGCCGTTACCACGGCGGGTCTTCATTTTTTTCTCTTGAAAGAAAAAAACGAAGCAAAAAAAGTTCAAGGGCTGACACCTCGCTCGCTAAAAATGGCACTCCACTCACTGAAGGCCCCGAACTCGCTTCGCTCAAACAGCGTGGCCTTCCGGGCGTTCGCTCCGTACCATTTTCTTCACGCTCTCTCACTGAGGCCCCGGGAGGCCATACGAAGGGGGCGGTTCTTTTTAAAAAGAACTTGGGAAGAAAACAAAGGCTTGCTTCTGGAAGGATGGCTTGCTTCGTCATCTGCCGGTGTTGGTTGTTGCCACGGCGAGGGGCAGGTGTTGGCCATTACCACGGCGGGGTTTCATTTCTTTCTCTTGAAAGAAAGAAAATCCCGAGTAAGAGAGGCAGTAGCGGGGCCGCGCTTGGATAATGCCGAGCGAGAGGGATTTATGCAAAGTTCAAGGGCTACATCCGCTTTCGCTACATCCCGGCCTTGGCTCGCTAAAAGCCCCGAACTCGCTCCTTGCAGGAGTTCAAACAGCGTGGCTTTTTTAACGCTCGCTTTCAGCCGATTTGCTTAACGCTCATCGCCCGAGGCCCGGGGTTCCATACGAAGAGGCCGCTTCTTTTTAAAAAGAACTTGGGAAGAAAACGTTGATTTCTTTCTGCGAAAGAAACAAAGGCTTTCTACACGAAGGTGCTTTTCTCCCTACCAGGCCGGTTTAAGCCGTTACCGGGCTATGTAGTGTGATGAGTTCTGGTACGGAACGGGAAATAGCCTTTGTAAAAGTAACAAACATTTCAGCGGAATGAAAAGTAACCTTTGTAAGGGTTACAAAGACTCCAGCGGAACAGGAAACACGCTTTGTAAGGGTTACAAAGGCTTCAGCGGAACGGGAAACGAGTTTTGCCAGGTGTTTGCGGGTTATTTCCGCGGTGCGGGAAGGGTTTGCAGCCTGATTTTGGGTGGCGCGGGTCGGCGGGAAGGCGTTGCCGGGTATTTCCGCCCGACTCCGGCAGGGAAAGGAGCGTTCGCCGGGCGATTCTTCTTTATTCCCCTGGAGAAAGGAAGTTTTGCCGGGCGGCTTCCCCGGGTTCCGGAACGGAAAGCAGGTTTTGCCAAGCGATTCCGCTCCCGTCCCGGATAAAAACAGCGAGGCGCGGAAAAACGATGCCCCGTTTTTCCGCGCCTGGCGTATCCGTTTCGGTTCGCGCCGGGTTTACGCCGGTTCGATTCCTTTCTCCTGCAACAGTTTCAACCCCAAGTCTTTCAGCTTGAACTTCTGGATTTTGCCGCTGCCCGTCATCGGGAACGTATCTACGAAAAAGATGTACTTCGGTATCTTGTGGCGCGCAATCTTACCCCGGCAAAAGTCCTTCACCTCCTCCTCGGTAGCCGAAGCCCCTTCGTGCATGATGACGAACGCGCCCACTTCCTCGCCGTACTTCTTCGACGGAACGGCCGATACCTGCACGTCTTTCACGCCCGGGAAATGGTACAGGAACTCTTCTATCTCGCGCGGGTAAATGTTTTCGCCGCCCCGTATAATCATGTCCTTGATGCGGCCGGTGATGCGGTAATACCCGTCTTTGTCCTTGATACCCAGGTCGCCGCTGTGCAGCCAGCCGTTTTTGTCTATCACCTCGGCCGTGGCCTGCGGGTTGTTGTAGTACCCCTTCATCACCAGGTAGCCGCGGCAGCACATTTCGCCCTGCACCTCCACCGGGCATTCCTCGCCCGTTTCCGGGTCGATTACCGCCACCTCGGTAAACGGGTACTCCTTCCCCACCGTGATGCAACGCGCCTCGAACGGGTCGGCCAGCACCGAGTGCGTCATGCCCGGCGAGCTTTCCGTGAGGCCGTATACGCTGGTGATGTGGGTGATGTGCATTTTGTCCGTTACCGCCCGCATCAGCTCGATGGGGCAGAGCGAGCCCGCCATGATGCCGGTGCGGAGCGAAGTGAGGTCGAACATGTCGAACATCGGATGATTCATCTCGGCGATGAACATGGTAGGTACGCCGTACAGCGCCGTGCACCGTTCCTTATGCACCGAGGCCAGCACCAGCAGCGGGTCGAACTTCTCCACCATCACCTGCGTGCAGCCGTGCGTGAGGCAGTTCATCGTGGCCAGCACCACCCCGAAGCAGTGGAACAGCGGTACGCAGCAGCACAACTTGTCGTCGGCCGTGAAGCCCATCCCTTCGCCGGTGAAGAACCCGTTGTTGCTGATGTTGTGATGCGTCAGCATCACCCCTTTCGGGAAGCCCGTCGTGCCCGACGTATATTGCATGTTCACCACGTCGTGGCAATCCACCTTCGCTTTCGCCTCCACGAGCGTTTCGTCGCTCACGTTCTGCCCCAGCAGCAGGATTTCGGCCGTATTGTACATGCCCCGGTATTTCTCCTGCCCGATGTACACCACGTTTTTCAGCCGCGGGAACCGTTCGCTCCGGAAGTAACCCCGCTGCGAGGACTTCAGCTCCGGCGCCATCGTGTATACCATGTCGATGTAGCTGCCGTCGAACACCCCTTCGGTGATGCAAAGCGTATGGATGTCGGAGTCTTTTACCAGGAACTCCAGTTCGTTCTGCTTGTAGTTCGTGTTGATGGTAACCAGCACCGCGCCGATCTTGGCGCCGGCATACAGAAACGTAAGCCAGTCGGGCACGTTGGTAGCCCAGATGCCCACATGCGTGCCCCGCTCCACGCCGATGGCCATCAAGCCCTTCGCCATGTTGTCCACCCGTTCGTTGAACTGTTTCCAGGTAAAACGCAGGTTGCGGTCCGAGTAAACCAGGTATTCCTTGTCGGGCGTCAGCGTGGCCCATTGCTCCAGCCATTGGCCCAGTGTTTTGTTCGATAATTCCATAGCGCCGTCCGGTTAATAGGGGATATAAACGATGCCGAGAATGCGGGCCGTGCCGCCGTTGCCGGCGTGTACGTGGTGCGCTACGATGGAGTCGTAGTAAATGCGGTCGCCTTCTTCGAGGATATAGGTGTCTTTGCCGTAATTGATTTCCACGATTCCGTCGAGTACGTAGATAAATTCTTCGCCCTCGTGCGTCGACAAAACGAAGTCTACCCCTTCCGACGAGGCGATGTCGATGATGAACGGCTCCATGTGGCGCCCCGATTTCTCTTTCGACAGCGAATGGTATTCCATGTGCTTGCGCGCCTTCACGGCGTTGTTCGAGAAACTGATGCTCTCGTCGTCGCGCTCGGTTTTCCGGCAGATTACCGGGCCCAGCTCCGTTTGGTCGTCGAGAAACGTGCCTAAGCGAACGCCCAGCACGCGCGCTATCTTGATGAGCGGTGCGAGCGACGGAAAGTCGATGTTTTCCTCGATGCGGGTGATTTGTTCGGCCGAGAGGCCCGAGCGTTCGGCCGTTTCTTCGATCGAAAGCTGCTTCGATTCGCGGATTCCTTTTATCTTGGCTCCTATGATTTTGTTACTTCCCATGGTAATAGTACGTTTATAAGTTAATGCTGATAATTTTATACTTGCCGGCGCAAATTTAATTATATTTTTTATTGAGAAGGGATAATAGGCGTGAATTTGTTGCCTGTGCGGAAGATTTGTCGTCCCCTTGTCAAATCCGGACGGGAACGGTTCGGGGAGCCGGAAAGGTAAGGGGCTAAAAGCTATCGTAAAGTAACGTTTTCTTGACGGTATACACGAGGGACGCCTTTTTTGTTTCAACCATTCTGTGCCGGATAACTGCCGTCCGGTTGTTCCAACCGGAGAGATAAGATAAAAACGAGCATGATACCAAGTATCCGATGCAAGGCCTCAGCCGTTTGCACAGGGAAAAATCGTTTGCCGTGGGCGTTGGCAAAATAAACGACGCCCACGGCAATTCTGCCGACGCCCTTGGCATTATTGCCGACGACGTCGGCAAACACATAACCGGGCAATAAAAAGCGAACGCCGTGTATTCTTTTGCCGGAAACCTTTGCATTTATCCGTTGTGTGTTATTCCCTCGGCTTGTTGCGCGGATGGTGGTTCAGGATTTCTTCGCGCAGGAATTCGCGGTCGATATGCGTATAAATCTCCGTGGTGGTAATCTTCTCGTGTCCCAGCATCGACTGGATGGCCCGCAGGTTGGCGCCCCCTTCGAGCAGGTGCGTGGCGAACGAATGGCGGAAGGTGTGCGGGCTTACGTTTTTGCGGATGCCCGCCAGCTCGGTTTGCTGCTTGATGATGTGGAATACCATGATGCGCGACAGCCCCGTACCCCGGCGGCTCAGGAACAGGATGTCTTCGAACCCCTTCTTCACCTGCACCCGGTTGCGGTCGAACAAATAGTTGCGTATCTCGCGCAGCGCCGCGCCGGAAACCGGCACCAGCCGTTGTTTGCTCCCTTTCCCTTCCACCTTTACGAACCCCTCGTCGAAGTATACGTCGGAGTAACGCAGTGTAATCAGCTCCGAAACGCGCAGCCCGCAACTGTACAGCACTTCGAGGATGGCGCGGTTGCGCTGCCCTTCCGGCAACGACAGGTCGATGGTGCTCATAATACTGTCTATCTCTCTCACCGTGAGCACCTCGGGCAGCTTCAGCCCGATCTTGGGCGACTCCAACAATTCCGTCGGGTCGGTTGTTATATACCCGTCGAGCAGCAGGAAACGGTAAAACGATTTCACCCCCGAGATGATGCGTGCCTGCGAGCGCGGATTGATGCCCACGTCGTGCAGTTGCGCCACGAATTGCTGCAAGTCGTTGTACGTTACGTCCGGCAGGCCTATCCCTTCGGAGGCCATAAAACGCATCAGCTTGCCCACGTCGGCCAGGTAGGCTTCTATCGAATTGGCGGAAAGCGATTTCTCCAGCCGGAGGTACGTATGGTACCTGTGGAGGATGTCGGTTCCCGGTCGCTTGTTCATAGGTCGTTTATTTATGTATCGAATTATTTCATTACCTTTGCCCGGAAATTGCCTATACGGGCAATGCTTCCGGCCGTACGGCCACACAAAGGTAATAAATAGAATAAAGATGAAAAAGATTCAGATTATCAACGGGCCGAATCTTAATTTATTGGGGAAACGGGAACCCGCGGTGTACGGGCACGTTTCATTCGAAAGCTATCTCGACGCGTTGCGCGCGGCTTATCCCTCCTGCGAAATCGCGTATTACCAATCCAACAGCGAAGGCGAACTGATCGATAAAATCCACGAAGCGGGTTTTACGGCCGACGGCATCGTGCTGAACGCCGGCGCGTACACGCATACTTCCGTCGCCTTGCACGACGCCATCAAAGCCGTTCCCGCACCGGTGGTGGAAGTACATATTTCGAACGTGCACACGCGCGAGCCGTTCCGCCACGTATCCCTGCTTTCGGCCGCCTGCAAAGGGGTGATTCTGGGCTTCGGGCTCGATTCGTACCGGCTGGCGGTGGAAGCGCTGACGAGAGAATAACCGGACGGCGGCCCGGTACGGCCCTGTCGCCGGCGCGTAACGTGTGTTTCCGGCCGTCGACAGCGGGTGATGTCGTGCCCGGGCGTTCGCTTCCGATAACAATATAGGTATTAATCAGGTTATAAAAGAAAAGGTTATGTTAAAGCATACGAAGATTGTGGCTACGGTTTCCGACCAACGCTGTGAAGTGGAGTTTATCGACGCCCTGTTCAAGGCGGGCATGAATGTGGTGCGCCTCAATTCGGCCCACATGGACGAAGAAGGGTTTAACCGCGTGGTATCGAACACCCGCGCCGTGTCGAAGCGCATCGGTATCCTGATGGATACGAAAGGGCCCGAAGTGCGTACCACGAAAGCCGAAGAGCCCATCGCCTTCCGCACGGGCGACCTGGTGCAGGTAAAGGGCGACCCCGATTGCCTTACCACCCGCGAGTGCATTTGCGTATCGTACAAGAATTTCGTGAACGACATGTCGGTGGGCGGCGATATTCTCATCGACGACGGCGAAATCGAATTGAAAGTGGTGGAGAAGCACCCCGATTACCTGGTGTGCGAGGCGCAGAACGATGCCGTATTAGGCAGCCGGAAAAGCGTAAACGTGCCGGGCGTGCGCATCAACCTCCCTTCGCTTACCGAGCGCGACCGGAAGAATATCCTGTACTGCATCGAGCACGACCTCGATTTCATCGCCCACTCGTTCGTGCGCAACAAGCAGGATGTACTCGACATCCAGCGCATCCTCGACGAACATAACAGCCCCATCAAGATTATCGCCAAAATCGAGAACCAGGAAGGGGTGGATAACATCGACGAGATACTCGAAGCGGCGTACGGGGTGATGATTGCCCGCGGCGACCTGGGAATCGAGGTGCCGCAGGAAAAAATACCCGGCATCCAACGCAAGCTGATACGCAAGTGCGTGGAGGCCAAAAAACCGGTAATCGTAGCTACGCAGATGCTTCATTCGATGATTACCAATCCGCGACCCACCCGCGCCGAGGTAACCGACGTGGCCAACGCCATCTATTACCGTACCGACGCCATCATGCTGAGCGGCGAAACGGCCTACGGCAAATACCCCGTGGAAGCGGTGAGCACCATGACGAAGATTGCGGCCGAGGCCGAACGCACCAAGCTCTCGGCCAACGACATCCGCGTACCCATCGGGGGCGACGACATCGACGTCACGTCGTTCCTGGCCAAGCAAGCCGTAAAGGCTTCCGTGAAGTTGCACGTAAAAGCCATCATCACCGACAGCTATACCGGTAAAACCGCCCGTTACCTGGCCGCTTTCCGCGGAACATCCACCGTGTTCGCCATGTGCTACAAGGAGCGGGTTACCCGCGAGTTGGCGCTTTCGTACGGAGTCTGGGCGGTGTACCAGGAAGAAAAGAAGTCGCCGCGCGCCTATTATATGCAGGCGTTGCAGCAATTGCTTCAAAGCGGTAAAATTACGCGCGACGACATGGTGGCCTACCTGAGCGGCAGTTTCGGCGACGGCGGCGGAACCACTTTCCTTGAAATCAACAACGTAGGGAAGGTGCTCAACTCGGGTGCGGGCTATTGTTTGCCCACCTTTACCGATTGAACGGAATGACGGAGGCGATAAACGAGTATATATTGAGCCATATCGACGAGGAAGGCGCGCTGCTTTCGGCGCTTACCCGCGACGCGAATGTGAACCTGCTCCGGCCGCGGATGCTGTCGGGGCATTTGCAGGGTCGCCTGCTCAAGATGTTCTGCCGGATGGTGCGCCCGCGATGCGTGCTCGAAATAGGCACTTATACGGGCTACGCCACGCTGTGCATGGCGGAGGCGCTCGAAGAAGGCGCCGAAATCCATACAGTGGAAGTCAACGACGAGATGGAAGACTTTATCCGGAAATACCTGGAGCGCTCGCCGTACCGCGACCGGATACGCTTGCATATCGGCGACGCGATGGAAGTGGTGCCCGCCTTGAACCGGATGTTCGACGTAGTGTATATCGACGCCGACAAGCGGATGTACAGCCGCTATTACGACCTGGTGTTCGACTTCGTCCCCCCGGGCGGAATTATCTTGGCCGACAATACCTTGTGGGACGGGAAAGTGGTGGCCGACCCGCTTCCCACGGATGCGCAGACCCGCGGCATCCTCGCGTTCAACGAAAAGGTGAAGGCCGATACGCGGGTGGAGAAGGTGATGCTTCCCTTGCGCGACGGCCTTACGATAATCCGGAAAAAATAACGTTCCGTCCTGTTTTTATTATTACTTTTATACCGAACTAAAACACCGTTGTTATGGAAAGTACGAGACTGAGTAAAATAAACCGCCTGATTCAAAAAGAACTGGGCGACATCTTCCTGCTTCAAACCAAGGCCATGAAGGGCGTGCTGATTTCGGTTACCGCCGTGCGCGTTACGTCCGACCTGAGCCTCGCCCGCGTGTACCTCAGCATCTTCCCGTCCGATAAGGGGGCGGAATTGCTGGAGAATATCAAAACGAATATCAAGAGCATCCGGTTCGACCTGGGGCAACGGGTGGGAAAACAACTGCGCAAGATTCCCGAATTGCAATTCTATCTCGACGATTCGCTGGATTACATAGAAAAAATCGACAACTTACTGAACCAATAGCAACCCGGTGAACTTCCCGTTTTACATCGCCCGGCGGTATCTTTTCTCCAAAAAATCGCACAATGCCATCAACATCATTTCGATGGTATCCGTGTGCGGCATCGTCATCGCTACGATGGCGCTGGTGTGTTCATTGTCGGTGTATAACGGGTTTGCGGGACTGGTAGCTTCTTTTTTCAGCGAGTTCGACCCGCAGTTGAAGATTACCCCGCGCACCGGCAAAGCGTTCGACCCGGCTCTCCCGGCCGTGCAGGCGGTGAAAGCACTGCCCGAAGTGGCTGTTTTCAGCGAAGTGGTGCAGGAGAACGCCCTGGTGCGTTTCAACGACCGGCAGGTCGTGGCGGTAGTCAAGGGGGTTGCGGATAATTACGAACAGCTTACCGAAATCGACAGCACGATTATCGACGGGAGTTTCCTGCTTCGCGAGGATGTGGTGGATTACGCCACCGTAGGCGCCGGAGTGGCTTATGCGCTGGGAACCCGCGCCGGTTTCGCTTCGCCGCTGGAGCTATATGCGCCCAAGCGGAACGAGCAGGTGAACCTGGCAAATCCGGCCGCTTCGTTTAACCAAGAGTATGCGCAGGTAGGAGCCGTGTTCCGTATCAACCAGCCGGTATACGACGAGAACTATGTATTGGTTCCGCTGGCACTGGTCCGCGATTTGTTCGGATACGAAACGGAGGTCACTTCGGTGGAATTGCGCTTGGCCGAAGATGCGGATACGGAGCGGGTGCAACGTACGGTCGAGGAATTGTTAGGGCCCGACTTTGTGGTAAAGAACCGCTACCAGCAACAGGAGGCGGCTTTTAAGATGGTGGAAATCGAAAAGTGGATGACGTTCCTGATTCTGTGTTTTATCCTCACCATAGCGCTGTTCAATATCGTGGGCAGCCTTTCCATGCTGATTATCGAGAAGAAAGACGATGTGCGCACCCTGCGTACGATGGGCGCCGGCGATGCGCTGATTTCGCGTATTTTCCTGTTCGAAGGGTGGATGATTTCCGGGTTCGGCGCCTTAATCGGCATCGGTATCGGATTGGCGTTGTGCTTGCTGCAACAAGAGTTAGGTTTGCTTAAGTTAGGCCAGACAGCCGGCGAGTTTATTATCGACGCCTATCCGGTGGAGGTGCGTTTCACCGATGTGCTGGCGGTTTTCCTTACCGTAACGGCTATCGGTTTCCTGGCGGCCTGGTATCCGGTACGGTACCTGAGCAAGAAATGGTTGCGTGCCGCCGGCAACGAGTAATTTCAGCTTATTCCCTTTCCCCCGCCTTCGAACCGAACGGCATACCCCGAAGGAAACCCGTAAATAAAAACAAAGAAGCGACCGGCTCGTTACAAGCCGGTCGCCTTTAGTATGCTCATTCAACGTATTTCCTTGCAAAGGCGGGTTAATTCCCGGAGCGGAGAAATAGCCAGGTTATATGCCGTCGGTTCTGTTCGCTCTTACCGAAGTACGCAGAACATCTTCTCAATGCAATTCCTGTTTTGTTCTTTCCCTAAAAGAAAGCGAGTATATTAATTGTACTCTTTTCCGAACTTGAGTTGTACGTCGGCTACGTATTGCTTGATGCGTTGCTCGTCCGCCTTTTTGCAGATAAGCAGCACGTTGCCCGATTCGGCCACGATGTAATCGTCCAACCCTTGGATAACCGCCAGCTTTTCGGGGTCTTCGAGCGCTACGATATTGTTACTCGATTCGTAGAACAGCACGTTGCTTTTGAGCGGGGCGTTCCCGTTTTCTTCCTTTTGCGCCAGGTCGTACAACGAACCCCAGGTGCCTAAGTCGGCCCAACCGAAGTCCACGCAGAGCATGTACACGTTATCGGCTTTTTCCATTACGCCGTAGTCGATGGATATATTCGGACAATACGGGAAGTTCTCGTGGATAAACGCCTGCTCTTCTTCCGTGTTGAATTTATCTTTGCCCAAGTCGAACCGCGTGGTGATGTCGGGCAGGAATTTATGGAACGCATCCAGGATGGTAGCGATATTCCATACGAACAAGCCGGAATTCCAGAAAAACTCGCCGCTTTCGTAAAACACCTTCGCTAATTCCAGGTTCGGTTTTTCGGTAAACGTTTTTACTTTTGTAAACTCGCCGATCATCCGATCGCTGCTCTGGATATATCCGTATCCGGTTTCCGGCCGGCTCGGCTTGATGCCCAGCGTAACGAGCGCCTTGTTGCTGTTTACGAACTCGAATGCTTTCGATACGTCCTGCAAAAATTGTTCTTCTTTCAGTATCAGGTGGTCGGAAGGAGCCACGACGATATTGGCGTTCGGGTTGCAAGCGTAAATATGGTAAGCCGCATAAGCGATACACGGCGCCGTGTTCCGGCGCGTAGGCTCCATCAGGATTTGGTTCTCGCCTAATTCGGGAAGTTGCTGCTTGATAAGCGAAGCATATTTCTCGTTGGATACGATGTAAATATTTTCCGTAGGAATGATTTTGTTAAACCGGTCGAAAGTTTGCTGAAGCAACGATCTTCCGGTACCGAAAAAGTCCAGAAATTGCTTCGGATAACTTTCTCTGCTGAACGGCCAGAAACGGCTTCCGATTCCGCCGCCCATGATAACGCAATAATTATCTTTCATGATGTATAGGCTTGCATTTGTAAATAACTGATGCTACAAAGTTAACCAAATATTCGATTTTTCAAATTCAGGCGCTGCAAAATATGATTAATGGAAAAAAATCGCCTAATCCCTTGCGCATTCTGATTTTTTATCTACCTTTGCACCGCAAACAAGCCCAGATGGCGGAATTGGTAGACGCG
>DBGBSM010000224.1:0-6635 GCA_048468815.1 Parabacteroides sp. | reverse complement strand
GCGTACGCTGGCCGATTTCAAAGGAAAAATCATCGAGTCGCTCATCCAGGGAACCGACCTGGAGGTGAACGGTCGCGAAGTGTTCGTGCGGTTCGTGGGTAAATTCAATGCTTATAACCTGCTGGCCGTTTACGGGGCGGCGGTAGCGCTGGGAAAAGATCCGGAAGAGGTACTGGTGGCGCTCAGTTCGTTGCATCCGGTAGCCGGGCGTTTCGAAACCATCCCTTCGCCGGCCGGATATACGGGTATCGTGGATTATGCGCATACGCCCGATGCGTTGGCGAATGTGCTCACGGCTATCCGCGAGGTGTTGCCCGACGAGGCGCGTGTAATTACGGTGGTAGGCGCCGGGGGCGACCGGGATAAGGGGAAACGGCCTTTGATGGCGAAAGAAGCGGCCCGGTTGAGCGACCGGTTGATTCTTACTTCCGATAATCCCCGTTCCGAGGTGCCGGAAGAAATTATCCGCGACATGGAAGCGGGGCTCGACGGGGCCGACAAGAAACGCACGCTTTGCATTACCGACCGGGCGGAGGCGATTAAAACAGCCGTGATGCTTGCCGGAAAAGGAGACGTGATTTTAGTGGCGGGCAAAGGCCATGAAGATTATCAGGAGATACAGGGCGTGAAACATCATTTCGACGACCGCGAACAACTGAGAGAGTTATTTAAAATGCAAGAATAAGAGGGAAATGCTTTATTATCTTTTTAGTTATTTGGATCAGTTAGACTGGCCGGGTGCGGGTATGTTCAGATACGTATCGTTCCGGTCGGGGCTGGCGCTTATGCTGTCGTTATTCATTTCGACCCTGATCGGACGCCGTATCATCGACAAGTTGCAGCGGCTCCAGATCGGCGAAACGGTACGGAATCTCGGCCTCGAAGGGCAGATGAGCAAAAAAGGCACGCCTACCATGGGCGGGGTGATTATCATTATCGCGATTCTGGTTCCGGTATTGTTGTTCGGTAAGTTGGAGAACATTTACCTGATATTGATGTTAATTACTACTATATGGCTGGGTACGTTGGGATTTGCCGACGATTACATCAAGGTATTCCGGAAAAACAAGGAAGGCATACGCGGCCGGTTTAAAATTATCGCCCAGGTAGGCTTGGGGCTTATCGTAGGGCTTACGTTGTTTTTAAGCCCGGAAGTGGTGATTCAGGAGAACTCGGAAATCCGGCGCAATAACGTAATCGAAGACGTACGCTATCACGAAGTGGAAACGAAGTCGACTAAAACGACGATTCCGTTCGTGAAGAATAATAATTTCGATTACGCCCAGTTGGTATCGTGGGCGGGTAAATACAAAACTCCCCTGGCGTGGCTCTTATTCGTGTTGATGACGATTTTCGTGGTTACGGCCGTGTCGAACGGGGCGAACCTTACCGACGGACTCGACGGCCTGGCTGCCGGCACCTCTTCGATTATCGGGGTGGCGCTGGGTATACTGGCGTATATGTCGTCGCACTTCGAGTTCGCTTCGTTCCTGAATATCATGTTTATTCCGGGTGCGGAGGAACTGGTGATTTTCGCGGCCGCGTTTATCGGGGCTACCGTCGGATTTTTATGGTATAATGCGTATCCGGCACAAGTATTTATGGGAGATACGGGCAGCCTTACCCTGGGCGGAATTATCGCCGTATTTGCGATAATTATACGGAAAGAATTGCTTATTCCGATTCTTTGTGGTATTTTTCTGGCTGAAAGTTTATCGGATATTATACAAGTTGCCTACTTTAAGTATACAAAAAGAAAGTATGGCACCGGGAAACGGGTATTTAAGATGGCGCCGTTGCACCATCATTTCCAGAAGCCCGGGAAAGCGGGAATCGAGGCGATTATCCAGAAGCCCTTCAATGTGGTGCCCGAATCGAAAATCGTGGTTCGTTTCTGGTTAATCGGCATCATTCTGGCCGTACTTACGATTGTTACGTTAAAAATGCGATAAACAAGGAAAAAATGAGTAATACGATAGTGATTTTAGGAGCCGGCGAAAGCGGGTCGGGAGCAGCTGTTCTGGCGAAAACGAAAGGATTCGACGTATTTGTTTCCGACCTTTCCTCGATAAAGCCCAAGTATAAAGAGTTACTGGATGCCTACGGGGTGGAATGGGAAGAAGAGCGCCATTCCGAAAACCGTATCCTGGCGGCAGACGAGGTAATCAAAAGCCCGGGTATTCCCGACAAGGCTCCGATCATTCGAAAACTGAAGGAACAAGGTACGCCGGTTATTTCCGAAATCGAGTTTGCCGGCAGGTATACCGATTCGAAAATGATTTGCATCACGGGCAGTAACGGCAAGACTACTACCACGATGCTCACGTACCATATTCTTTCGCAGGCAGGGCTGGATGTCGGGTTGGCCGGCAATGTGGGGAACAGCCTGGCCTTGCAGGTAGCGGTGGCGCCGCATGCGTATTATGTAATCGAGTTGAGCAGTTTTCAACTGGATAATATGTACGATTTCAAAGCGGATATCGCCGTATTGCTCAATATTACCCCCGACCATCTCGACCGGTACGGATACGATATGCAGAATTACGTGGACGCCAAGTTCCGTATCCTGCAGAACCAGACCGAAAAGGATGCATTTATTTATTGGAACGACGATCCGATTATAGCCCGGGAGTTGGAAAAACATCCGGCTAAAGCTACTTGTTATCCTTTCGCCACGGACGAAGCGCCGGGCGTAAAGGCCTACGTTAAACAAAAAGAGTTAGTTATCGAAACACCAAACGGTATTTTTAAAATGGAACAGGATTTGTTGGCATTGACCGGAACCCATAACAGGTATAACTCGTTGGCCTCCGGAATAGCCGCGAAGTTGCTCGACATCCAGGACGAGAAAATCCGGGCTTCGCTGAGCGATTTCAAAGGAGTGGAACATCGGCTCGAGAAAGTGTCGCGGGTACGCGGCGTAGATTATATAAACGATTCGAAGGCAACCAACGTCAATTCGTGCTGGTATGCTTTGCAGAGCATGACTACCCCCCTGGTACTTATTCTCGGCGGAACGGATAAAGGGAACGATTACAGCGAAATAGAAGAACTGGTAAAAAAGAAAGTGCGTGCATTGATTTTCCTGGGGGCCGACAATGCCAAACTCCATGCTTTCTTCGACGGGAAAGTAGAGCGTATCGAAGACGCGCGCTCAATGGAAGAAGCCGTGAACCAGGCGTACCGGCTGTCGCAGAAAGGGGATACGGTACTGTTATCGCCGTGTTGCGCCAGCTTCGACTTGTTCAGAAGCTACGAAGACCGGGGCGATCAGTTTAAAAAATGCGTGCGTAATCTTTAACGGCTTCCGGCAATGGACTTGGCGAATAAATTATTCAGGGGCGACCGGGTAATCTGGATCATTTTTATGTTCCTGTGCCTGGTTTCGGTGGTGGAAGTGTTCAGCGCCACCAGTACGCTGATTTATAAAAACGCCAACCACTGGGCGCCTATCGTAAGGCATGCTTCGTTCCTGCTGGCCGGGTTCATTTGCGTACTGGTGATTCACAATGTGCCGTACCGGTATTTGTCCGTTTTCACGGTATTGCTTCCGGTATCGGTCGTGATGCTGCTGGTAACGCCGATATTCGGCGTGGTAGAGAACGATGCGCACCGTTGGTTGCGCATTTTCGGTTTTCAGTTCCAGCCTTCCGAATTCGCCAAGTTGTCGGCGGTGGTATACATCGCTTTTTTGCTGAGCAGGCGCCCTGCTATGACGAATGCGCAGGTATTCAAATGGATTATGTGGGGCGTGGGCGGCGTATGCATGCTGATTTTGCCGGAAAATTTTTCTACGGCGTTCATGTTGTTCGGCGTGTGCTTCCTGATGATGTTTATCGGTGAAATTCCGGTGAAATACCTGGCTAAAACCGTGGCGGTGCTGATGATTTTGCTATTGGCCGTGCTGGGAATCATGTTCCTGGCGCCGAAAGGCGTAACCGAGTTGCTGCCCGACCGTATCACCACCTGGCAGGCGCGTATGGAACGTCATTTCGGGGGAGAAGCCGACGGCCGCGTGGAAGACGGCACGTATAAAATAACGGATGACAATTTCCAGGAGTCGCATGCGAAAATAGCCATTGCCCGCGGAGGCTTGATAGGCCATATGCCGGGCCACGGACAGCAACGGGATTTTTTGCCGCAGGCATATTCCGACTTTATCTATGCCATTATCATCGAGGAAATGGGTGTGCTGGGCGGTATTTTCGTGCTGTTCCTGTACATATTTTTATTAGTAAGGGTAGGCATTATCGCCCGTAAATGTGAAAAAAGCTTCCCGAAATACCTCGTGCTGGGGTGCGGCCTGCTTATCGTGGTACAAGCATTGGCCAATATGTCGGTAGCCGTAGGGCTGATACCGGTTACCGGCCAGCCGTTGCCTTTGATAAGCCGGGGCGGAACGTCTACCATGCTGACATGCGTTTATTTCGGTATCATCTTAAGCGTAAGCCGTTTTGCTGCCGGGATGGGAGAAGAAGAGGAAGAAGAACCGGTAGAAACCGGAGCGGAAGAAGTTCCGGTTGGTGAAGATGCGGTTGATAACCGCGAGCCGGCGGAAGAAACGAATCCCTTAAAATCGTTAGGATAAAATACATGAAAAAGTACCGTGTAATCATAAGCGGGGGCGGAACCGGAGGGCATATCTTCCCCGCCATCTCCATAGCCAATACGCTGCGCCGGCGTTGTCCCGACGCGGAAATTCTGTTCGTAGGCGCCGAAGACCGGATGGAAATGGAAAAGGTACCGGCGGCCGGCTACGAAATCGTAGGATTGCCGGTGTGCGGGTTCGACCGGGCGCATTGGGCCAATAACTTCGGAGTCGTGCTCAAATTGTGCAAGAGCTTGCGGAAGGCTTATACTACCGTGAAGCGGTTTAACCCCGATATTGCCGTGGGCGTAGGCGGGTTTGCCAGCGCCCCCACGTTGCGCGTAGCGGGATGGCTCGGTATTCCCACGCTTATTCAGGAACAGAACTCGTATGCAGGCGTAACCAACAAGCTGCTGGCGAAAAAGGCGGCCCGGATTTGTGTGGCGTACGAAAATATGCACCGGTTTTTCCCGGCCGGCAAAATTATCGTTACGGGCAATCCGGTTCGCAAAGACCTGGAAGAAGCGTTGGAACGGCAACAGGAGGCCCGGGCGTTTTTCGGCCTGGAACCGGATAAAAAAACGATTCTGGTCGTAGGTGGAAGTTTGGGTGCCCGAACAGTAAACCGGAGTGTAATCAACGGGCTCGATTTGTTGTTCGCTTCGCCGGATGTGCAGGTAATCTGGCAAACCGGTAAATATTATAAGGAAGAAGCCGTAAAACAGTTGAAGGCTTACCGGGGAATGAAAATCTACTGCTCCGATTTCATCACGCGGATGGATTATGCGTACTCGGCGGCCGATTTGGTGATTTCGCGGGCCGGCGCCGGTTCCATCTCGGAACTGTGCCTGTTGAAGAAACCGGTTATATTGGTGCCTTCGCCGAACGTAGCGGAAGACCACCAAACGAAAACCGCGCTGGCGCTGGCCGAAAAAGAAGCGGCTGTACTGATTCCCGATAACGAAGCGCCCGAAAAGTTGATTCCCGCGGCGCTGGAAATCATGGCCGATAAGGAAAAACTCGAACGGTTGAGCCGGAACATCGCTTGCCTGGCGCAACCGAACTCGGCCGAACGGATTGTAGACGAAATTATCAACATCATAGAAACAACGAAAAATCGATGAATATAGCTGAAGCAACTTCCGTATATTTTGTAGGCGCCGGAGGTATCGGCATGAGTGCGCTGATACGTTATTTCCTTTCGAACGGCAAACGGGTGGCGGGATACGACCGTACCCCGTCGGAACTCACTGCCGAACTCAACCGGGAAGGAGCAAACATTCACTATGAAGATTCCGTTTCGTCGATACCCGACGAATACAAAGAAAAAGAACATACATTAATCATATATACGCCGGCTATCCCCGATAGCCACTCCGAGCTCGCCTATTTCCGCGAAAACGGTTTCGAGATTATGAAGCGGGCCCGTGTATTGGGCGAAATTACCCGCGCGTCGCGCGGGCTCTGTGTGGCCGGCACCCACGGGAAAACCACCACTTCGTCGATGACGGCGCATCTGCTCAAGCAATCGCATGTAGATTGTAATGCGTTTTTAGGCGGCATACTGAAAGGGTACGAAAGCAACCTGATGCTGTCGGCCACCAGCGATTTCACGGTAATAGAAGCCGACGAGTACGACCGTTCGTTCCATCAGCTTACGCCTTATATGGCGGTCATCACCTCGGCCGACCCGGATCACCTCGATATTTACGGCACCCCCGAAGCCTACCGTGAAAGTTTCGAGCATTTCACTTCGCTGATTCGACCCGACGGCTGTCTGGTTATGAAAAAAGGAATTGCCGTTACTCCCCGGTTGCAACCGGGAACCGGGCTGTATACGTACTCGGTCGACGGCGATGCCGATTTTTCGGCGGAAAACATCCGTATCGGAAACGGCGAAATCGTATTCGATTTTGTAACACCTTCGGAAACCGTACGCGACATTTCCCTGGGCGTACCGGTAAAAGTAAATATCGAGAACGGCGTAGCGGCGATGGCCCTGGCATGGCCCAACGGAGCTACGGCTGAAGAGTTGCGCGCCGGCATG
>DBGBSM010000223.1:0-4825 GCA_048468815.1 Parabacteroides sp. | reverse complement strand
TTGTACGGGTTCTTTAAGCCGCTTCCTTTTCTGGGCGATAAAATACAAATGATCCGTCACCGGTTCGAACCCCAGGTATCGATTAGCGGAGCGCCCGATTTCGGCGACCCGCGATACGGCTACTACGAAACGGCTACTTATATGGACGAGAACGGCGAGGTGTATATGCAACAGTATTCGCCTTTTTCGGGTCAGTTGTTCAGTGTGCCGGGGCAGGGAAAGCGGGGAAATATCAGTATCAGCGTGAGCAATAACCTCGAAATGAAGGTGAAGAGCGACCGCGACTCTACCGGGTTCCGTAAAATCAGCCTGATAGATAACCTCACGCTCGGAATCAATTACAATATGGCGGCCGACTCGTTCAAGTGGAGCGATATTTCGGCTTCGCTGCGGCTGAAGCTTTCGAAGCAGTTTACTTTGAACCTGAACGGAACGTTCGATACTTATACCTATAAGCTGGCCGATAACGGAGTGAGCGGCGTGCGGGTGGATAAGCCCCGTTGGAGCGCCGGGAAAGGTATTGGGCGGCTGAAGCAAACTTCTACCAGCTTTTCGTATACCTTTACCCAGGATACGTTTAAGAAATGGTTCGGAGGAAAGGAGGGTAAGGACGACGCAGGTTCGGGTACGGATGCCGGGTCGGATACGGCAACATCCGGAACGGAAACGGAAATCGAAGAAGCAAAAAGCGGCGGCCGGCTACGCGGTAAAAAGGAAAGCGAGGGCGACTTCGACAGCGAAGGGTACCTGATTAACAAGGTGCCGTGGAGCTTATCGTTCAATTACGGTATGAGCCTGGGGTACGATATGGCGAAGTTCGACCCGAGGAAGCTGGAGTATAAGTATAAGATTACTCATTCGCTCGGTTTTAACGGAAACATCCAGCCTACCAAGGGGTGGCGTTTCAATTTCAATGCTACCTACGATTTCGATGCCAAGAAGATTTCGTATATGAACTGCTCCATCAGCCGCGATTTGCATTGCTGGCAGATGTCGTGTAATTTCATTCCGGTAGGGCCGTATAAGTCGTATTCGTTCAATATCTCCGTAAGTTCTTCGTTATTGAAAGACTTGAAGTACGATAAGCGGAGTACGTACCGGGATAGTATGGAGTGGTATTAACGAAAGAAGCTTTATCATAGCACTATCCTGTGCCGGCTGTAAAAACAAAAACACAGCGCTATCGTTCTAAAAGATTCGATAGCGCTGTGTTTTTATTTATCTGTGTGAAACCGGCGGGGAGATATAAACCGATACCTCCGCCCCGGTTTTCTTTTGCGGTTAAAAGTAAGCTGCTGTCGGTTACTTACTTTCCAGTTTCAGCGAAGCTCCTTTTACCCCTTTGGCCGAGGCTTCGAATACGATAGCGCCCGGTTTTTCGCCCGATTGCACGATGGCCGTCAGCATGCCGCTGAACAACGGCATCCGGGGTTCGTGGAAGATATAGGTACAGGCCGCGTCGCCGTTGGCGGCAGCCCGGTAGCTACCGGCGCCTTTCACTTTGAACGAAACCAGCCGCGAGTCGTCCGGGCACAGATTTCCGTCTTTATCCACCACTTTAACCGTGATAAACGAAAGGTCTTTCCCGTCGGCATCCAGCCGGGTGCGGTCGGCGCACAGCTCGATATGATGCGGCCGGCCGGCCGTACGGATTTCTTTTTCCGCTACTGCGTTGCCGTCTTTATCGTACGCAACCACCTTTACGGTGCCCGGTTCGTACTTCGTGTCCATCCACATTAGGCGGTACCGTTTCAGGCGTTTCAGCGAAGCGGCGTCCTCCTTGCTTCCGCTGTTCTCTACCGTAACCGACAAATCCTTCGTGCGTTTTCCCTGGCTCTTACCGTTGATAAAGAGCTCGGCCGAGGGATAGTTGGTATACACGAACACCGGGGTAATTTCGCCTTCGCGGCCTTTCCAGTTCCAGTGCGGAAGAATGTGTAACGTTTCTTTTTCCTTGTTCCAATGGCTGCGATACAGGTAATACCGGTCTTTGGGAATGCCCGCCAGGTCGATAATGCCGAACAGCGAGCTGTGGCTGGGCCAATCGGTATAATACGGAGTAGGCTCGCCCAGGTAGTCGAATCCCGTCCATACGAACTCGCCGATGCAATACGGCAAATCCTCGTGCTGGATGAAATCGTCTTCCGGCACGTTCGACCATCCGCAGTGCTCCACGTCGTACGACGAGCTCTGGTGGTCGTCGTACTTTGCCATCGCTTTCCTTTCCACCGGGAATTTATATACCCCGCGCGAGCTTACCGTCGAAGCGGTTTCGCTGCCCAGCACGATTTGCTGCGGCAGTTTCTTGTAGGCTTCGGGATACATGTGCGGACGGTAGTTGAACCCCGCAACGTCCATCACGGCGGCGAAGTTGTTGTTGATAACCGCCTGCGGCTGGTCCATGCCCTGGGTAACCGGGCGCGTCGGGTCTTCGCGATGGCAGATGTCCTGTAAGAAGCGGCTTACCTTGGGGCCGCCTTCGATGTACTGGTCGGGCACCTCGTTTCCGATGCACCACATCACTACGCTCGGATTGTTGCGGTAATGGCGAATCAGGTTCGTGAGGTCTTTCTCCGCCCATGCGTCGAAATACAAGTTGTATCCGTTCTTGCATTTGGGGTTCTTCCATTCGTCGAACGTTTCGGCCATAATCATCATACCCGCCTCGTCGCACAAGCGAACCAGTTCGGGCGCAGGCATGTTGTGCGAAGTACGAATCGCGTTGCAGCCCATATCCTTGAGTATCCGAAGTTGGCGGCGGATAGCCGCTTCGTTTACGCCTCCCCCCAACGGGCCCAGGTCGTGGTGCAGGCATACGCCTTTGAATACGGTGCGCTTGCCGTTCAGGAAAAATCCTTTATCCGGTACGATTTCGATAGAACGGATACCGAACCGGGTGGTATACTCGTCTTTCAGCATGTCGCCTTCGTACAGCTTTGTAACGGCAGTGTATAAAACAGGCGTTTCCGTATCCCATAATTCCGGATTCTTTACGATGAGCGTTTGTTCCGCTACATTCCCGTCGTACTCGCTCAGCGAGGTCGATTCCGTGGCTACCGTACGGTTGTCCTTATCTTTGATTTCGGTAGTCACTCGGTAGTTCTCCGCAGCCACCGACGAGGGGCGCTCTACGTTGGTTTTCAAGTTTACTTTCGCGAATCCGGGGGTAATCACCGGTGTGGTGACATACGTGCCCCAAGCCGGAATATGCGCCTTTCCGGTAACGATTACATGTACGTTCCGGTAGAGGCCGGCGCCGGGGTACCACCGCGACGATTCGGGGTGGTTTTCGAGTCGCACGGCCAGCGTATTCTCGCCGTTCTTTACATACGGCGTGATGTCGAAGTGGAACGAATTGTACCCGTAAGGCCAGTAACCGGCTTCGTGCCCGTTTACATATACGCGTGCGTTGCTCATGGCGCCGTCGAAAAGAATCGTCGCTTTTTTCCCTTCCGTAAAGCCGGGCAACCTGAATTTCGTACGGTACCAGCCCGTACCTACGAACGGCAAGCCGCCCGTGCGTCCGGCATGTTCCAGCGCTTCGGTTTGTCCGTCTTGCGCAATCGCCACTTCCTGTACGTCGTTGCGCGAGCTAAAAGGTCCGTAGATAGCCCAGTCGTGCGGAACGGTAACGTTTTGCCAGGCGGCGTCGTTAAACTCGGTTGCGGAAAAGCCGGGATTGTCGTCGCGGGTGAATTTCCAG
Organism: Parabacteroides sp.; assembly: GCA_048468815.1. Taxonomy (GTDB): domain Bacteria; phylum Bacteroidota; class Bacteroidia; order Bacteroidales; family Tannerellaceae; genus Parabacteroides_B. The sequence goes on along the minus strand of DBGBSM010000223.1, from coordinate 1,122 downwards.
CCCTTCTCGAGCCGGAATTCCTGTCGCACCTGTGCGTTCAGGGTGGCCAAACAGCATAAACATCCTGCTATCGCCGCTAAATACGTTTTTTTCATGTACTGTGAGGGTGTTAAGTTAAACAGTTACGGCAAATATACGTTTTTTCCGCTATCCGCCGCTATTTTTTATTGAGGTAAGCGTATAATAAAGCATGTTCCTTCGCCCGGTTCCGATTTTACGAGCAGGTGTCCGCGGTGGCGCAGGATAATCTGCCGCGACAGGCTCAAACCGATACCCGACCCGTTTTCCTTGGTGGTAAAGAACGGTACGAAAATATCTTCCTGCATTTCCTTCGGGATGCCGGGGCCGTTGTCTTTTACCTCGATAACTAATTCCTGAACCAAATTGGCCGTAATATGCAGGACGGCGTCCGGCGTTTTTTCGAGGGCTTGTATCGCATTGAGCGCCAGGTTGTGGAATACCTGCCCCAACAAGGTTTCGTCGCCTTTGATATACGTGGCGGCCGGCGCCACGTAGCAGTGCCAGGTAATGCCAGCCTTTTCCAGTTCGGGCGTAACCAGTTCTTTCAGTTGTTCGAGTTGCTTGCGGAGGTTGTACGGTTTCACCGAAGGAACTTGCAGAAACGAAAGTTTGCGGTACGAATCCGTAAAATTGATCAGGTTACACCCCTGTTCCTTAACCGTTTTCAGTCCCCGGAGGGTTTTTTCGATAATCCGGTCGGTCAGCTCGCCGGCCGGCTTGGGAACGCCCCCGGTTTCGAAATACGAAGTAAGCGTACCCGACAGCGAAACGATCGGGGCGATGGAATTCATAATCTCGTGCGTCAGTACGTGGGTGAGCTTACTCCAAGCCTCGGATTCTTTCCGGCTCAGGCTTTCGTCGATGTCTTGCAGCGAAAGCAACGTGAGCGTTTCCTCTTTCAGTTTCACCTGGTTGAGCGATACCACGAGTTGCCTTTTTTGCCATTCGCCGGTTACTTTCATCTGCGAAGAACCCTTTTCGCCCGCTTCTTGCAGGATGGCCGGAAAATCGGGGTCGATAAGCGCCAGTTCGTACCGGTAAGTGAGCGACGAGCATCCGAGCAGCCGGAGCGCCGCGTTGTTTACCGTACGGATTTTGCCG
>DBGBSM010000222.1:0-1733 GCA_048468815.1 Parabacteroides sp. | reverse complement strand
AAGGGCTACGTCCGCTTCGCTACATCCCGGCTTTCGTTCGCTAAAAGCCCCGAACTCGCTTCCTGAAGGAAGCTCAAACAGCGTGGCTTTTTTCACGCTCTCTTTCAGCCGTGCTGCTTAACGCTCATCGCCCGAGGCCCGGGGTTCCATACGAAGAGGCCGGTGTTATACAATACAATGTAACTGCCGTTCGTACGAAAGGGCCGGTGCCTTTCAGGACCCGGTAGGAAGCGGCGTGCTGTTTTTCTTCTCTTTTGTTCTTCTGTCGAAATCTATTTTTGTCATGTACTTAAGGTGTTATAAAGGAGATACTGCATCCTATTTACTTTACCAGCCAGCGGCCGTCGGCCGAAATACCGGAACTGCGTACCGTACGGATAAACCGGGCATCGGCCGGAACCGGCCCTTTACACCCGTTCAACTCCGCCTGCGTCACGTCGTCGAAGAAGAACAATGGGCGTGCATCCGGCCGGAGGGCGTCGAAGCGCACGTTCGTAAACCGGATGTTCTTCGCATGACGCACGTAGAAGCCGGCGGCCGGAAGCGTATGGCCGAACATCCGGTTCTCGGGGTAGACCTTTTCCACTTCGGGTACCGGCTTGCTTACCATTTGGGCAGTGCCGCCCCCGGGATAGGTTACCTGCATATCGGTAACCGAAACGTTTTCGACGTACGCCGTTTCCACGCCGGTTATCGAGCAGGCCATCAGACTCTCGGCCGTAGCCACGATATTACTGATCAGAATATTTTTCAGCACGCCTCCTTCCTTGCGGAACGTACGGCTGCGGTCGCCCAGGCGGATAAACACGGGTGTTTGCACGTCGCGCATGGAGATATTGGAAACGGTAATCCCGTCGATGATTCCTCCGTCGACCATTTCGATGGCGATTCCCGAAATCACCGTCACCTCGGCCGAGATATGTTCGAGTTGCTTGCTCCAGTGGCGGATATGGTCTTCGGCCGCCCGGCGCACCACGCAATTCGAGACGGCGATGTTCCGGAACCCGCCGTGCGAAGCGGTGCCGAACTTGATGGCGTTGCAGTTGCTTGCCGTTACGCAGTTGGTTACGGTGATGTTTTCGCAGAAATCCGGATGGTCGCTTTTAAAGCAAATCGCATCGTCTTCCACGTCGATGTAACAGTCGGAGACGGTAGCGTTCTTCGCATCGATGTCGAGCCCGTCGTTGTTATAATTGCAATGGCTGAACACCTTGATTCCGCGGATGGTTACGTCTTCGCAGCGCTCGTAATGCTGTACCCAGTAGGCCGAGTTACGCAGCGTGACGCCGGTAACCGTTACCCCGCGGCACTCCGCGAAATAAATGATTTTAGGACGCTTCGGGCCGCCGTCGGCGTCGTTTCCGAACTGGAACGCCTTATCGCCGCCCTGCCCGTCGACGGTTCCTGCGCCGGTAACGGAGATACGTTCCTGCCCGCGGGCATACAGCAGTCCCGGCGACTGGTTCATCGAGCCGTCTTTGAACGGGAAAGCGTTATCGTAATCGGCCAGCCGTGTGCTGCCCAGCAACACGGCCCCCGCCTCCAAGTGCAGGTTTACCCCCGTCTTCAACTCCACCGGGCGTATCCGGTACGTTCCGGCGGGAACCGATACGGTGCCGCCCCCTTTTTTCGCACATTCGTCTACCGCCTGCTGTATAATCGCAGTGTTATCCGTTACCCCGTCGCCCTTCGCTCCGCGCCGGGTTACATCGATCGTTGCGGCGCCGGCAGCA
>DBGBSM010000221.1:0-3757 GCA_048468815.1 Parabacteroides sp. | reverse complement strand
TCCCCGCGCCTTGTTGGTAAGGGGCGGCAATTACGCCAGTTATGTTCCGGTAGCTCCTCCCGTGGCCGATTATGCCGTGTCGTTTTTACCGGAAGGCGGTTATTTGCTGGCCGGCGTTTCCTGCCGTACCGCTTTCAAGGCCCTGAACGAGCAAGGATACTCCGAAGAAGTCACCGGTACGGTTACCGACGATGCGGGAACGGAAATCCTTTCGTTCGCCACGCTTCATGCGGGTATGGGCTGTTTCGATTTTACGCCCGAGGCGGGAAAAACGTATTACGCGCTGTGCCGGAACCGTTCGGGGCAGGTGAAAAAGATCCCGTTGCCGCCGGTACAACCTTCCGGCTATACGGTAAAGGCGAATGGGTTGCGCGGACAATTGTATGTGGCGGTAAACCGTTCGGCGGATATAGCTGCCCCCGATTCTTCTTTGCAAGTGCTGGTTCACCAGGAAGGAATGCCGCTATATGCCGGGCGCTGGGATTTCGGGAAGCCTTACTTGTGCTTCGATAATCTCCTCTTGGCACCCGGGCCGGTACATGTATTGTTGCTGAACGGTACGGGGCGCATACTCAGCGAACGGGTCGCCTTTATCCGGAAGAAGCCGGAAGCCGTTGCCTCCGTTTCGTCCGACAGTGTCCGCTACGGTCGCCGGGAAAAGATCCGGTTGCATATCAGCGTGGCCGATAGCCTGGGAAATCCGCTTGCCGGAAGCGCTGCACTTGCCGTAACCGATAAGCGCGACGTGCCGCTGGATTCGTGTACGACTATTTTTACTTCGTTGTTGCTATCGGCCAACTTGAAAGGACACATCGAAGACCCGGGCTGGTATTTCCGTACTTCCACCAAAGAAACGCTGCAAGCCCTCGATTTGCTGATGCTTACGCAAGGATGGAACCGGTACGATATGCCGGCTGTGCTGCAGGGCGAGTACTGGTATCCGGCCGTTCCGCCGGAACAAAGCATGCAGCTTTCCGGAACGGTAACGGGATATTACCTGCGCAAGCCGCTGGCCGGCGCTCCGGTTCGCATCTGGTCGCCCGATGTGCGCATGCTGCAGGAAGTGGTGACCGACCGGGAGGGCCGGTTCTGTTTGCAGCATTTCGAGTTTCCCGACAGTACCCGCTATATGCTGACGGCGACGGATAAAACAGGAAAAGGAACACCCGTATTGGAAGCCGACTCCGACCGGTTTCCCGCTGCAACCGTTACACTTCCTTTTATGCCGGCTCGCCGGCGTATCGCATTGCCCTCTATCGAGAAAGCCGACCGGCAGATTGCGGCGGAAGAAGGCATCCGCACCGTATTTTTAGACGAGGTGCTGGTTACGGCGCCCAAAAAGAAAGAAACGAAAACTGTATTCCAAACGGTATTGGGTGCCAAAACGATGGATGAAGAAGAAATCGAGCGCTCGGGCGTATCGGATTTTGCGATGATGGTGGCTTCCCGTTTTCCGGGCTTCCAGGCGTTCAACGGGTGTTTGCGGTATCATGGATTTCCTCCGCTGTTGATGATAGATCAGGTACTGAACGATGATGTGGCGCGATGCGATATGTTAACGCAATCATTGCGTGTGGAGGATGTCGAACAAATCGATGTGATCAAGGGGGCGGGAATTATAAGTTGGGTGCCGATCGCTCCTTCCGCTTTTGCTCACTGTTTGATTGCCGTTAAGCTCAAATCGGGAAAAATGAAGCCGGAAGAGCCGCAGCCGAACCGGGCGACGGTTCAGTTGTTAGGGTACCAGCAGCCGGTGGAATTCTATTCTCCCCGATATGCCACGCCGGCACAGAAAAACTCCGTGCAGCCCGATTTGCGTACCACGCTCTATTGGAATCCCCGGGTAAAAACCGGCGCCGACGGCGTAACAACCGTGGAGTTTTACTCGGCCGATACGCCCGCTACTTATTCCGTCGTACTGGAAGGAATTACGCCGGAAGGAAAACTGTTTCGCACGGTAAAAGAAGTGGAGGTAAACTAACGGTGCGCTTTACGCTCTTTTCAACGACCTAACGGCTGAACGTGGCCGATAAAATCGTTTGCCGACGCCCTCGGCTAACTTGCCAACGCCCTCGGCAATATAGCCGACGCCCTTGGCTTTATTGCCGACGTCGTCGGCAACAAAAAACAGCGGCAGGTAACGAATAAATCTTCCTCCTTTCCACGGTTAAACGGTATGCATAAAAGAAACGTCCGGCAGGATAAAAAATGCAACCGGGTTGCAATGACCCGGTTACACGTACAACGCTTTATTTGCAGCATAGCCTGAACTGATTTTTCATCGTTCCGGCTGATTAACCCGGAACGGCAACGGATAGTTCGACTCACCGCGCCGGAATACCACCGAGCGTATGGCTGCGTTTATTTATTTTCGAGCCGCCCGATTTCTTTCACGAGCGCCGGCGGCAAATCCGTCCGGTGCTTGTGGCAAGCCATTTCGAGCGTGTACATCCGCGCGATGCAATAATTGCTGTGTCCGCAGTCGCAACGCGCCTGCTCTTCCGCCCGCATCCGGTTCACGAAAGCCGGCTCGTTCAGCAAGGCGCGCGCCATGCTTACGAATTCGAATCCGGCGCCGAGCACCTCGTCGATTTTCTTGCGCGATACCAGGCCGCCCACATACACTAAGGGCATTTTCAATGCAGCCCGGAATTTCAACGCATCGTCCAGGAAATACGCTTCGCGGAACGGTTCCCGCTTCATCATCATCCGGCCAGCCAGCCGCACCATCACCGGAAGCCAGCCGGGCGGCATATAATACGCCAGCGTACGGACGGGCATCGCCCCGCGCATTACGTACATCGGCGCCCGGCTTACGAATCCGCCGCTCAGAATCAAGGCGTGCGCTCCGCACTCGTCTTGCAGGGTGCGCGCCACTTCGAGCGATTCGTCTATCTCCATGCCGCCTTTGAACCCGTCGCGCATATTCATTTTTACCAATACCGCCAGGTCGTTTCCGGCCGCCTCCATTACTTCCGCCATGCACATTTTCATAAAGCGCATCCGGTTCGCCAGGCTTCCGCCGTACCCGTCTTTCCGGCGGTTGGTGGCCGGTGAAAGGAACTGGCTGATGAGGTAGCCGTGTCCGGCATGCACTTCCACGGCATCGAACCCGGCCTGGCGAGCCAACCGGACGGCATCGCCGTATTTCCGGGCCATCGAAATAAGCTCCTTTTCTTTGAGTCCCCGGTGGAAAGTGGGCGAGTACAGGTTGAAGCCTCCCGAAGCCGATACGGGCAAGCAGCCGCAAATCTTCCGATGCGACATATTCCCGCAGTGGCCGAGCTGGATGGAAGCCGCTGCTCCTTCACGATGCACGGCATCGGTAATACGCCTGAGCGCCGGTATAATTTCGGGTCGCATCCATAGTTGCCGCTCGAACGACAAGCCGCTGCGGTCGACGGCTGCATACGCCAGCGTAGTCATTCCGATTCCGCCCGCCGCGACGGATACATGGTAATCGGAATACATTTCGGACGGTGCGTTTCCGGGGCACATGCTTTCGAAAGCTGCGGCCCGGATGGTGCGGTTGCGTAACGTGAGCGGGCCTATTTTCCCGGGAGTGAACAAAGGGGTGGCGGTATGCATGGTACTGGTATGTTAGGTGGGTTAATCCGTTATGCGAAAATAGGTATTTTCTGCTAAAAAGCTCGTTAAAAAGAAAAATGTTATAACAGGAAATTCGTTTTTCGTATGGAAACGCTCTTTTCGTGCAGCTCGGGATGCGGGAAGTAATTAAAAGCAAAACAGGGCATTT
>DBGBSM010000220.1:0-1654 GCA_048468815.1 Parabacteroides sp. | reverse complement strand
CGGCCGCTTCCTTCATCCCTTTTACATTCCGGGCCCACGAGTTGCGCATGATGTTCTTGAACATCTCCAGGAACAGCTTGTTTTCTTCGCTCAGGCTGATTACCTCCATGGCGCGGATAAAATTACCGTTGGCGATGTGGGCTACGTTTTTGGCGTCTTCTTTCGAAAGCCCGAACCGGCTTGTGAGGGTATGGCAAACGGCTTCGGTCGCGATGGCGCGTATGTTGATGCGCTGCGAACGCGACTGGATGGTGCCGATAATCAGGTCGGGCGCGTTCGAGATAAGCAGGAAAATCGTGTTGGCCGGCGGCTCTTCTATCATTTTCAGCAGCTTGTTGGCGCACGCTTCGTTCATCTTCTCGGGGAGCCATACCAGCAAAACGCGGTAAGCCGCCTCGTAGGCTTTCAGGCTTAGCTTCCGGATAATCTCGTCGCTTTCCTTGGAGTAGATAAGGGCCTGTTTGTTTTCCGCGTCCAGGTAACCGAGCCAGGTGTTGAGGTTGAAGTACGGACGGTCTTGCAAAAAAGCGCGCCACTCGGAAAGGTAATCGTCGCATACCTCTTTCTTTTTTTCTTTGCTGGCTACGATGGGGAAAACGAAATGCAGGTCGGGATGTACCAGCTCGTCGAATTTCAGGCACGAAGGGCATTTCCCGCAGGCGTCCGTTTCGCCCGGCCGGGCGCAGTTCAGGTAGCGGGCGTAGGCCAATGCCAGCGGAAAGGCGCCGGCGCCTTCGGGTTCGCAGAAAAGTTGCGCATGCGGCACCACGCCGCTCCGGGCGGAACGGATAAGCCGTTGCTTGATTTCTTCCTGGCCGATTACGTCTCTGAAATACATATCAATAAATCTCCTTTGCTACTTGGCGGATGCTGTCGGAAGCCATCAGCGAATAAAAATGCAGGCTCGGCACGCCGTGGGCTATCAGGTCGCGGCACTGCCCGATGCACCATTCTATCCCTACTTGTTTGGCCGCTTCGTCGGTGCGGCATTTGCGTAGTTCCTGCGCGAACGCCTCCGGAATCTCGGAACGGAATATCTTAGGCAACACGGTAAGCTGGTTCCTGAATACCACCGGCTTGATGCCCGGAATAATCGGCACGGTGATGCCTTCTTTCCGGCACCGGTCTACGAACGCATAGTATTTTGCGTTGTCGAAAAACATCTGGGTAACAATGTAGTCGGCGCCGTTGTTTACTTTTTCTTTCAGGTAAAAAATATCCGAGTCCATGTTGGGCGCTTCCTCGTGTTTCTCGGGATAGCCGGCAACCCCGTACGAGAACGGAACGGCCGGCTTGTCGAAGTTGCTCCCGTCGAGCGCTACGCCCCGGTTGAAGTCGTTTACCTGGCGTTGCAGGTCGCAGGCATGCTCGTGGCACTCGTCGGCCGGAAGCCGGGAAGCCTCTATCGTTTTCACGTCGCCGCGCAGCAACAGCAGGTCGTATACGCCGAGGAAATTAAGGTCGATCAACGCGTATTCCGTTTCGTCTTTGGTAAACCCCTTGCAAATGATGTGGGGTACCGCCGTGATGCCGTATTTGTTCTGGATGGCGGCGGCGATCGCTACCGAGCCGGGGCGCTTGCGGATGTTGTATTTCCGGAGGCTGCCGTCGGGCATCGTTTTATATACGTACTCGCTGTGGTGTGAAGTGATAT
>DBGBSM010000219.1:0-2746 GCA_048468815.1 Parabacteroides sp. | reverse complement strand
CGCCACTTGTTTCTGCTCTCGGTTTACGTTATCCCGGTTCGATTTATATTATTAGTTATCCAGGTAGTGACTTGGGTGTGGCCGGATGATATTCGCAGTATCGTCCGGCTTTTTTTGTGTTTATTTCATGGTGCGCCTCCTTTTCTTTTTACAGGTTTATTTCGATATAAATGGTTTTGTCCTCGCGTTTGTATCGGGTATGCGACAAGAGGGAAATAGTTCCCATTACATTGTCGAGATTATCCGACAGGTATATTTTCCCTGTACAGGTAATGTGTTCCAGTTGGGCACTCGGCGGAATATTGAACGTAAGGTTGTAATAGCGTTCCGCTTTCCGGAGTACTTCCGTGATTGGGGTTTTGTTCAATATCATGTAACCGTCTTTCCAACTGATATAATCGGATACATCGACTGTTTTTTTATCCCATGCCGACTGGCTGCCCGTTAGCATTTCGTTGGGCGAAAGCATAATCTCGTTGTCGGCCGAAGTGCGTACGCCTACGCTTCCTTCTACCAGTACCACCGACTGGTCGGCGTGGTCTTTGTAGGCCGACAGGTTGAACTTGGTGCCGTATACCTTTACCTGGTAGCCTTGCGTGGATACGATAAACGGCTTACCGGCATCCTTCGCCACCTCGGCATACATTTCGCCGGACAGGCTCACTCTTCTCGACTTTCCTGTAAATACGGTGGGAAATTCGAGTACGGAACCGGAATTGAGCCATACTTTCGTACCGTCGGAAAGAGTTAACTGCGACCGTTTGCCGTAGGGCACCACCAGCTTGGTAAGCGCCGACTTGCTGGTTTCTATTTGCCTGGATGCGCCTCCTTTTTCTTTCACGGCGGCCGATCCGTCTTCTACGATTTGCAGGTGGATGTCTTTCGAGAAAGCATACGTGGCGGAGTCCGACACGAGGTAGATTTCCTGTTCTTCCAGGTTTTCCCCTACAATTAGGTCTTCGGCCAGCAACCGGAACTCGTCCGTACGGCTTTGCTTATAATAAAGGAAAGATAAACCGACGGCCAATACCACACATGCCGCGGCTGCATACCGGATAAACGTACGGCGTAAGGTGCGGCGTTCCGCTACCGCCCCGGAGGTACGGATGCGTTGCAGCAAAGCGGCTTGTTCGTCGTGTCCGAGCGCTTCGTCGTTCATCCGCATCCCGGAAAAGGCTTTTACCGCTTTCCCGAAGGCTTCCTTTTGTTCCGGATGCGCGGAAAGGTATTCTTCCCAATAGGCTTCCAGGTAGGGGTCTTTGGTGATTCTCCAAGTGATAAAATCGGTATTATGTAAAAAATCCGTGTCTTCTTTTTCCATCGTATACTACAGGTATGTATATAGAAGACGGTTCGCTTTTTATTTTATCCCCTCTTTTTCCTGTTTTTTTTATTCGGTAAGGAGTTTTAATTTGGAAATGGCTTTGTGTACGAGTTTGCGGCACGAATGGACGGTAAGGTTCATAAGAACGGCAATTTCCTCGTATTCACACTCTTGGGTATAACGCAGGTAAATGATTTCCCGTTGCCGGTGGGTTAAGGTTTGCAGCATTTTTTCTACCTGGCTGCGGATGTTTTCGGCTTCTTCCGAGCTGATGAGTGTATCTTCGATGGTTAGTTGTATGGTAAAGGGCAGGTCGTCGGCCTCGGCTTCGGGCGGGAACTCCGTGTATTCCTTTTTCTGCCGGTAGAGGTCGAGCAACCGGTTTCGGAGGGCGCGCAGCAGGTAGAGCTTTTCGTTTTCGACGGAAGCGAGCAGGGCGGTGTCGGTACACAATTTACAGAATACGTCGTGCAGGGCATCCTTGCAGGTTTCTTTGTCGAACCCGAGATGTAACCCGTACGAAAAGAGGGCATCGATATGCCTTCTGTAGAGTGTGTCGATCAAGTTCGTATTACCGGATATATTATCCATAATAGTATGGTGTCAATCCAAAGGGCTGCTGGTTTTTATTATGAGTCTGCATGCAAATTAAATCAAAAAAAGCGGAAACCGAAAATTATCTTCGGTTAATGCTGTTCGAAGGGTGCCGGATTTATAGTCCTTTTCTTCGTTTTATAGGCTTTTACCGAACATCGGTATAATCGGGCGTTTTTGTTTTAAGTTATACCTAAGCCGGAATGCAGAATTAGGTTGTTTGGTAAATGGAATACATAAACACAGGGACATAGAGAGAATGATTATCATCCTTCTACCCTATGTCTCCATGTGTATGTCCATTTTTATTGGAACAAGTATCCATATATTAGTAATATATGGATACAATGATGATTAGTTTATGGAAAAGCGGCGAATGGTCTCGCGTTGATGTCATATTCATTGTCCTTAAAGAGGTACAAGTGGCCGGTTTCCCAGTCCATTATCCACGCGTGGTCGGCATCTTTTTGAGTTGAAGACCAGTCGTAACGATACATGGAAAGTGTATCGTTTCCGAGTATGTATAAACATTCGTCAACTTCAGCTTTGTTTAGATATGCTTCGTAGAGTTCCCCTTCTGCAGCTAAATAACCATATTGGCCGTTTTTGAATTTGAAATTATGACAGTAAATTGCACTATATTCTTCTAATACGCTTGTTGTTAGTAACATAATATCCATATCCGAAATACGGTTTATATCCTTTTCTGTAACAACTATTTTTGTCGAAGGAACCTTCTCTTCTGTTTCCGAACATACAGTTACTTGAAATGGATCGTTTATTCTGTTTTTGAGTTGTATTCTTATTTCTTCAAGAACACGTGTAAGA